>CAYVDV010000106.1:8256-13092 GCA_964450465.1 uncultured Saprospiraceae bacterium | reverse complement strand
ATGAGCCAATATCCCGATTATAAACTTACGATCAGCGGCCATACGGACGATGTCGGGACGAAGGAGAACAACCTCCGTCTGTCTACAGAACGCGCTAAAGCCTGTTTTGACTACCTGGCCTACCGCGGTATCAAGGAAGACCGCATGCGCTCTGCCGGCTACGGCGAGTCCAAGCCGATCGCCAGCAACAAAACGGAGAGCGGGCGCGAGCAAAACCGTCGCGTGGAGTTCAACCTCGTATTGGATTTTGAAGCAGAAAAATAATAAAGCTGTAGTGTAATGGAATAGTTGGAAGGAGAGTCTGAATGATAAAAATTCGGCTCTCCTTCTTCGTTTTATGGCACCGTAAAAACGAAAACCGGCTGCAAACACAAGCAGCCGGTTTTGTCCATACTTCAAAATTGGAGGATTAATTAAATCGGGTAGATCCTCTCAGATCTTAATTCTTGCCGGACTTTCCCGCACAAATGTACACTCGCAGGATATATTCCGTACAATTCATATGTGTTATTTTGTTAATTGGCCAGAGATATACCAAAAACATCCCGTGCCCAACGCCCGGAGAGGGCGCCGAGGCTTGCAATCAGGCCGCCGAGTACTCCGGTTACGAGGATAATTTGAGTTCGTGAAAGTCCCATGAACAGGTTGCCGATCCTGCCGGATAACAGGCCGGCATTGGCCATGTCCAGCCATAATGCGGCTTCCGTCCACAGCAAAAAACCTCCAGCAAAACCGGCAAGCAGGCTTCGCAGCGCAGATTGCGGAAATACCCAGCCTGCTATTGCGCCAATGGGCGCCAGGGCCCACCAAGGCAACCCCAGGTGGCACAGATGCCCGAAAATATAGACAAAAAGGATCGTATACAGTGTATTTTTCATCGTGGCGACAAGGTTAGCCGGGTCAGTTCCCGGTTTGCAGGAATAACATCGGGTTGCTGCAGGAACAGGAGTTCGTAATATTCGCCGGCAGCCCATGCATCGACCATATTATCGTAGTAGCGGCTTCCGGGGTTGCCCGATTGCCCGCCGGGATACACGCCCCAGGCATGGAGCGGGCTCGTCATTTCAACGATCATCCGGAACGAGGGACCGTGATTTTTTTTGATGGAATTCGGCGCGGCCCCGGTACCGGAAGTGCGCAAGTCGAGGCGGCTGAACGCGTCTATTTGTGCGACGTGTCTCAGTACAAAACCTTTGAAAACGGACCAGACTAGTTCGTCTTCAGGTGTTTGCTGGGCCCGGCGGCTCATTTGCCGGAAGCCCTCGGTTACGATATCCCTGGCGTTCTCGCGTTGTGCTGTGGCCGGGTGGTCAAAGAAAATGCTGGACGGGTCAGTGCGCATGATTTCGATAAAGCGCCAGACTTCCGGATACAGTACATCGGTTTTTTGCTGGCGCAGGGATTCCATTTCATCCCAGGTTTGCGCATAAGTGGAGTCCAGCCACATATCAAAGAGCGAAGGAGCCCTCTGATCTTTTTCGTAGCGGAAGTCCCACTTTTCGAAGTCGGCGAGATAACCCTGTTCCGTTGTGCTCAGTCCGTTCCGGTCGAGCAGGCCAAGCATTACAGGCAGCGCATCGGCAGCGATCTGATTGTAGTTGTCGAGCTGAATGCTCTTCATGCTGTCCACCGTAACCTGCTGCATGTTTTCGAGGCGCTGGTAGATCCGGCGTCCGCGGCTTTCGTCGAAGGTGCCCAGGTAGTAATACGGATAGGAGGGCGGGGTAGAGTGCTGGTTGGCGGAAAAGACAAATCCGCGGGAGGGGTTTTTCATGGCCGGAAGTTCTTCCTCCGGAATAAATCCGTGCCACCCGTTCGCCTGCCGGGTACCATCGAGGATAAACCGGCCCTGTTCGGGCGCGCGAACCGGCAGTTTGCCTTGCACCGTGATGGCAATATCACCGCTGTGGGATGCGAAGGCTACGTTTTGCGACAGGCAGTCCAGACCCGGTATGGCTTTCCGGTAATCATCGTAGGACTTTGCGCCGGCAATATCCAGAAACTGTCCCAGGCTTTCCGGTGTGGGGAGATCGTGCGTGGTGTACCGGTACGCGCAATTATACAGCGGATGGCCTGGATCCTCATAGACGACCGGTCCCCAGCTCGTGTAGCGTACCGTGTCGAGCAGGTCCGCCTGCCCTTTTATGCCAATTTTTTCCACCCGGAGCCGGACTTGTTGCAGCTCGCCGTCAACCCGGTATGTGCTGTGTGCTGCGTCTGCCCATTCGATTCTGTACCAATCGGATACCTCCTGGCTGACATTGGTAAAAGCCCAGGAAACATCTTCATTGAACCCGATGGCGATGCCTGCCGCCCCCGGCACCACTACGCCGTAGCAATTCAGGTCGGGCGTGTGGATCTGTTGCTGAAACCAGACATGCGGGAGGCGCAGGGGTAAATGGGTGTCATTGCACAGGATAGGGTAGCCCGACTGGGTCCGGCTGCCGGATACAACCCAGTTGTTGCTGCCGTTCATCTCCTGGAAGGCTGCCGGCAGTGAAGGCGGTGGTACTTCATGTCCGGAATGCAGGGAGAGGCTCGTCGATCCATCGGTTGAAGCAAATTTGGGGTGGATGTTTTTCCACTGTCCGGTATCCGGAACTACCGGCCGCTGGAGGGTATTCCATTGCGGGTAGAGGTAGTCAAAGGTATCGCGGCCAAAGGCAATCAGACTGTTTGTGGCGGCCAGGTCATTGTTTCGGCTATTGAGCGCATCGATCATGTTTTCCACGATCAGGGCCGATTTCAATGGCGTCCAGGGTTCCGGGGTATAGCCCAGCAGTTTGAACTCCAGGGGATAGCTGGCCGGGGTAAGTTGTTCGATCCAGGCGTTGACGCCGGCGGCGTAGGCCTCCAGGCGTTGCCGGGTCTCCGGTGATTTTTGCCAGGCTTCCCAGTCTTTTTCTGCGGCATAGGGCAATCCGCGTCGCCGGATCAGGCGGTCGAGTTCCAGCGTACGCGGCCCAAGTACTTCCGACAGCCGGCCTGCGATTTGCCGGGAGGTGATATCCATTTGCCACAGCCGTTCCCGTGCAGTGACATATCCTTGGGCCATCATGGCATCTTCCAGATTTTCGGCGAAAATATGCGGCACCCGCAGGTCGTCGTACACAACCTGCACCGGCTTTTTCAGTCCGGGTATCTGCAGCGGTTTGGAAAGCCCGGCGCGGGCATCCACGGATTCGGCATTTTGCCAGAAGCCGGTGAAAGGATTGAAAAAAGCCCCGATTGCGGGCAGGGTTTTGTCGCCGACGTGCTGGGGGATGCTAAACTGCCAGATCAGGCCGGTCGTAAGTGAAAGGGCAAGCAAGAATCGGATGAAACGCATGGAGCGAAGATATGTAACGGGAATAATTTGCCCGAAATAAAACATTGGGGGCCATCTTGCCTTGAAAAAACCAATCTTTTGTTGGGGAATGGCGATGTTTTTGCATCTAATGTTTGGAGAATGGGGGATTACCCAAAAAAATTTTCAAAACAGGGTAAAATTTTCGGGGTGAAATTTGCCCTAACTCCAAAACTTGTCTTAAAATTGCACCAAGTAGTTTTTGTGTTTATTTGTTTGGGTTAGAGTCCCTCGTCGTACCGGCGAGGGATTTCTATTTTAGAACATGTTTGGGGCTCGGTGCAAGTTGCCGCATAGGCGCGAAGACGCGGAGTGGAATACTTCGCGTCTTCGCGGTTAAAAAGGGCATCTCACCCGGAAAAAGCCGGAGAAACACACCAAAAGATCGCTGCAGCGGCGATCAGAGGCGGCCCAACGCGCCGGCCAGTGCCGTAAACACAAAGGGAAACGAAACCCACACCCATTCGGGTTTAAAGAGCAGCAGGGCGACAAGACCGACCATGCTCAACAGAAATACAAGCCAGTCGCGGCCGCGGTTTTCGGTGTATTCTTCATTCTTATTCATAAGCGGACCATGTTTTGTTGGCGGCAAAGGTAAAAACGTTTTTTACATGCCCGCCCCATCCGAAGTGATTTTACATTGCCGGAAATGCCGTTTCTTTGCGCGGCGCGCCTGAAAACAGCCAATCCGCGCTTGCTTTTTTATGATCCAGGTATTCGTAACCGGTGGAACATTCGACAAGGATTACAATTACATCACCGGGGAATTGTATTTCAAAGACACCCACCTCAAGGAAATGTTTCAGCGGGGCCGCTGCGAGGTGAAGATCGACATCAAGACTCTCATGATGGTCGACTCCCTGGAAATGGATGAAGAAGACCACTCCATTATCGTGCACAACTGCCGTAAAACGGAGGCAAGCCAAATTCTCATCACCCACGGCACCGACCGCATAGTGGATACCGCCCGGGTACTGGCTCAGGCCAATATCGCTGGGAAAACAATCGTGCTCACCGGTGCCATGATCCCCTATGCCTTCGGTATGTCGTCCGATGGCTTCTTCAATCTGGGCAGCGCCCTGGCCTTCGTTCAGGTGCTACCACCCGGGGTGTACGTAGTCATGAACGGGCGCTATTTCAACTGGGACCGCGTGCGGAAAAACCGGCAGACGGGGACGTTTGAAGAACTGGAAGGGTAGGGGGCTGCCGTATCGCCATCAACTTAAGGGAATTGGCTTTGACAATCAACTGATTACATGATTGTCGATTACATGATTTAAGAGGTGATTCACCATCCTGAGTAATGGTTGTCTTGTGGTTTGTTTTCTTAGATGGTGTGTACGCTACGCTTACTTCTCAAATCATGTAATCTTAAATCAAATAAGACACGTCACTCAATAAGTTGATGGCTATGTGGGGCCGCTCTTTGCTCTCCTCTTACATCCCGCACCGTCCCTTCCTACTGAATCTGGACAAAAAACTCCATCAAC
>CAYVDV010000106.1:0-8156 GCA_964450465.1 uncultured Saprospiraceae bacterium | reverse complement strand
TCTTACATCCCGCACCGTCCCTTCCTACTGAATCTGGACAAAAAACTCCATCAACCCCGGATCTTTCCCCAACGGAGCACCCGAGGGCTGGGGAGCCGGTGCAGTTTCCGGCGCCTCTGCCAGCGGTGTGGCTGTTGTGCTTTCGCGGAACACTACTTTTTCCCGCACAACCACCCGGTCTTTCCATACCGTTTTTTCCAGATACAGGGTATCGGTATGTTGCTGTACCAGGGGGACGTGTACTTCGCGGATCACCGGTTTTTGAAAGAGCATTACCGCAGCCACCGCTAACCCCGCGACTGCCGCAGCCTGCCAGAGAGGGATTTGCCGGTTGAACCATCGCCTGGCCGGCGCAGGCGCTGCCATTCGCGCCAGCAATCGCTCCCTGAGCGCGGCGGAGGGCCCCGGGCCCTGGTCCAGCGCCGGAGCTGCCAACAGCAGCGCCCGCAACTGCGCATAAGCCTCCGGTGTAATATGGCGGAGCACCGCATCCCGTTCGACCGGACTCAGATCGGAAAAGGACTTTTCGAGGGCGAGATTTTCGATGAATTCTTGCATAATCAGTCTTTAAAAACGGTCAGGTACTCGGATATGCGTTGCAGCGCGTAGTGTAGTCTCGATTTTACGGTGCCTTCCGGACAGTCGATGATACCGGCGATTTCAGCCACGCTCAGCTCCTCCTGATAGCGGAGGACAAAGCATTGCCTGTGCTGGTCGCTGAGCCGGTCAATGGCTTCCCGCAGGCTGGATTCAAAGAGCTGCCTGTCCAGGCGCTCCGGCAGATAGTCCCCGGCTACAAATGTGTCATCGGTAGCGGGCGGCGGCAAGTCGGTGGATTTTTTCCGGCGATATTCGTTTTTACACATATTGCCGGCAACGGCATAGAGCCAGGTGCGAAAAGGCCGCGCGGGGTCGTACAGGTTCGGTTTTTCGATGATCCGGACAAACAGTTCCTGGGTAAAATCCTCTGCCCGGGCTGCATCGCGCCAGAGCATGCGGTAGAAAAAGCGGTGCATTCGCCCGCTGTACCGGTCGTACAGCTCGGCGAATGCCCGCTCGTTGCGTTGCGCAATGGCCTGCATCAGCGCTTCATCCGGCATGTCCCGGTAGTCCTTTTTGAAAAAATGATACACAGGCGCCCGCTTATTCTTCAATGACATCCATGAATACCCGGAACCCGATGGTCGGGCTTGCACCGGAATATTTGCCCTGCGTCCGGATCTGGCTGTAATAGGGTATGTCCTGAAAGCTGCCGCCCATGCTCACACCGGGTGTGCTTGTCATTTCGGCCACATTTCCGCTCACGCAGTACAGTCCGAAATTGTTCGGGAAGTACGATGTGGCAGGTACGGTGAAAAAGCCGCCGTCGTTGGCCCCGCCGTCTTTGTCGTTGGGGCAGTCTCCGCAGGGTTCGGTTGCATTGATGTTGAGCAGGTAGCAACCTTTGGAATTCCGGATGAAATGCCCTCCCCAGGGGTAGGCTGCGTCTTTGAGGCCGCCTGCTGCTGCCAGCGTCCATTCGTCGGGACTGGGGAGCCGGAAGCGCACTTTTTTGAATTTTTTCTTGCCCTCTGCCGCGTTGTACACCTGGGTGATCCAGTCGCAATAGCTTTGAGCGGCTTCGAAGCTGATGTTTTGGACGGGCATTTCCGGGTCTTCGGGGCGACCGTGTTTGAACAACAGCGCATCAGGCAGGTCGCGCATGGGCTCCGGAAGCAGGCTGCGCCAATCGGTTTTACCTATGCCGCAGCGAGCCAGCTGGTCAAAATCGCGGTTTTTGAGCAAATCCTGCAAAAAGAGCTCGTACTGGTTGTTGGTGACCTCGGTTTCCCCGGCGTACAGGCGATCGTCAATTTTCTTCATCGGTTTTTCCAGGCTTTTCACGGCAATGCCGGATTGTTGCGGCTTGCCTGTACCGGGTTGTTCCAGGCCGAATGCCAATCGTACATCGGCTTCCCGTCCGGCTTCCCGGCCGATCGCCAGCGCCAGTTTTTCGAGACGGGCGGCCTTGCCCATGTCGCCCCCGGCGCGGTAATGCCGGTGCAGGAGCAGCAGGGCAGGGATGTAGTTGAGGTTCATCCGGGCTACCGTTTCCGGGTCTTTTTCACGCTCCAGTTTGAACTCCAGATAGTCGGTCCGGAACAGGTTTTCGAAGTTGTAGCGCAGGGCTGCGATATTGTCAAAGGGTTGTTCGCTGTATTTCAGGGCCAGGCCCGTAAGGTATATTTTGTCCTGGTCGGCACGCAGGAATTCCTTGTCGCTCATGATCCCGAAGTAAGTGGGTACGGTGGGGTGTTCGCTGGGATTCGGGCTGTAAGCCAGTTGGCGCACAAACGCGCTGAGCTCGGTACCGGGATCCACCCACTCGAGGTGCCGGGACTGAATAATAAAATCCCGGTATTCCCTGTTCTCGAGCAAACGGACATTCAGGATGGTCACATCGGGCCGTACATCGAGGGCATATTGAAGCATGAGTGCCGGGTAGGTGTCGCTGTCGGTGTGGGTGAAAAGGACGCTGTTCGATTCTACCGACATAAGCGCGTTGTAGTTCCAGTTCAGGACGCCGCTCGAGTAATCGCCGCTGGCGTACCATTCGCGGCAAATAGCGGCTACCTGGTCGCGGTTGCCAGCCAGCTCGGCGTCGCGGATTCTGCTTTCATAGCTTGGGGTGGAAAAAGGGAGGGCCTGCGCTGCAAAAGGAAAGGCCGGGAGGAAAATAAGGAGCAATAGGGTTGCATGGCGCATAAGTCAGACGGTTTGGTGAAACAAGATATGTCCGAATACACGCAAGTGCAGCGAACGTTCAACTATTTGCAAAAAAAACGGAAGGTTTTTAAAACCCCGGCACACCTTGTGCGTGTTTTATCACCTGCTCCAGTCAGGCGAAACAGGTTGATTCGGCGACGGATAAAAAGAAACGGGCAAAACGATGCTGAGCGTTTGGCGTCAAATACCGGCTACAAATCATATTCAAGGGAACAACTGTGTCTTATTTCAAACAATTCGGCGGCAAGCTGACTCCACAACTCATTGCGCAATACGAACGATCCGGTAACTGGCGTGACGGCAGTTTCCAAAACCTGGAACCAACGAGTTTTACCGTCAGCTTGCGGAAAATGCCGGGCCTTATTTACAAACAGCTTTCCAACCGGAACGGAAGAGCGCCAAAGCAGGCGTTACCGGTGTTGCCGTTTGACAAAAACGGTTTTCTGGCTCCCTACGCGCCATCCAGATTTATCTGGTACGGGCATTCTGCGCTTCTGCTGCGGATCAACCACAAAACCCTGCTTATCGACCCTATGCTGGGCCCGAATACCACTCCGATAGCGCCTATGCCAACCCGGAGGTTCTCGGAAAACACCCTCTCCCTGATCAATGATTTTCCAGACATCGACCTGCTGCTTTTGACCCACGACCACTATGACCACCTGGACTATGCCAGCATTCAAAAACTGATACCGAAGACCAAAAAATACTTTGTGGCATTGGGTGTAAAGCGGCATCTCGTGGGTTGGGGTGTTGCCCCGGAGCGCATTACCGAGTTCGACTGGTGGGATACCCACCCGCTCGATGACATCGCCGTCACATTTACCCCCACCCGGCATTTTTCCGGCCGCGGGCTTGCCGACCGGTTAAAATCGCTTTGGGGCGGCTGGGCGTTTAAAACCGCCGATGAAAATATCTGGTTTAGCGGCGACGGCGGCTATGGCAACCATTTTAAGGAAATTGGCGAACGCCTGGGGCCTTTTGATCTTGCCTTTATGGAATGCGGACAGTATAATGACGACTGGCGCCCCATTCATTTGTTTCCGGAGGAAAGTGTTCAGGCGGCTATCGATGCCGGGGCCAGACTGGCTGTGCCGGTGCATTGGGGAGCCTTTGCCCTGTCGTATCAGCACAATTGGACGGAGCCGGTGGAGCAGTTTGCGGCAAAAGCCGGCCGGGAAAAACTGGACATACTGACCCCGGGATTAGGCCAGGTTTTTAATCTTGGCCCAACGGTCAGCCATTCGTGGTGGGAGCAGTTTATTTAAAACAGGCCTCATCTTTCAGATCGAATTCTTCCAGGATTTTCCATTGTTTCCCCATTTCCTGTTCGATGAGGCTGATCTTCCGGAAGGTTATTTTATGCGGAAGCGCGTATTTTTTTATTTCCGCAAACAGTTCGTCGGTGCAGGTCGCGTTTCGCGGATGCATCAGGGTGATATGCGGCTCGTGTTTCCGCGGCTGTTCCACAAGGCCCTGCAGGATCGCCTCCCGCAGTTTATGAAAGGTTTCGTTGGCGCCAAGGGCGGGAAGCAGCACACCTTTCCCGTCTGAAAACCGGACGGCCGGGCCAAAATCTATGGTCAGTGGCGCAAAACGCAAGCGCTCCAGATTCCGCTTGACTGTTTCAACGGGGTCCAGTTCATCTTCCCGGCAAAGGGTTACATGGCTTTTGATCAGCGCATATTGCTCCGGATTGAATGTTCTGCGGATTTGTTCGATGACTTCGGAATCGCCCTTTTCGAGGAAGAGCGTGAGTTGCCGGCGTTGGAAAAGCGCGGTGTTTTTCATGCTTTAGTAGTTGCAAGCGTATGTTCGACGGTGCCTCATCCCAAAAATCCCAGGCTACCCCCGAATATCAGCACATACGTCAGCGCTGCCAGTACCGGGGCCAGCACGCTCAGTCCCATGACCTGGAAATACCAGCGCGGTACATTAGAGGGCTCGATGGCTTCCGAAATCAGGGCAATAACCAAAACGGCGGATACGATAGCGGCAATGATCAGCGTTAAGAGCGTAGCCAGGTAATCGCTCAGCAGCCACAGTCCCAGCCAGAAGGCGAACTCCAGC
Source organism: uncultured Saprospiraceae bacterium (assembly GCA_964450465.1). Lineage (GTDB taxonomy): Bacteria > Bacteroidota > Bacteroidia > Chitinophagales > Saprospiraceae > M3007. The sequence goes on along the minus strand of CAYVDV010000106.1, from coordinate 3,320 downwards.
AGGAATATTTCCAGGAGGGAAAGGCGGAAGGGTTGCTGTCGTTTTTCCATGGTCATTATGGTACTCGTTAAATGCTCAAACTCGGTAAATGTCTGCAATGGTAAGAAAACACCCCATCCGTTTGTTCCAGTTCCTGTTTGTTTTTTTTGCCACCAGCCTTGCGCTCAGGGGGCAGCAGTATAACCCGCCCGACACCCGGGACGAATACGAAAAACAATATCAGGAGCGGATCAAAAAAGACCGGCTCTACGGAATTTACATTCCCCGTAACCTCGATGACGCCCTGGCCCAGTTGGACAAACTGACTTCGCCCGAGGCCAAAAAAGTATTTATGTCCATCCCGGAAGACAGCGTCTGCCGGATCATGCACAACCGCCTGGGCCAGTGGATGATCGTCAACTGGAGTTTTTACGAGGGCTCCCGGCTGTCGCATTATTTGCGCAGCGCCGGTGTCACGTACCCCGACGATATGGCCGACTTTCTTATTCTGGCTTTCCATCAGCACGTACACGGCAAGCCGGTGGTGATTAAAGATCTGGCGGTTTATTTCCGGGAAAAGCGCAAAACGGAGTGGCAAAAGGAAGTGAAAGAAGGGCAGATCATCAAGGAAGAGGTGCGCCAGCGCCCCAAACCGGAGCCATCCGCGTCACCAGCAGACACCCTTCCGGCTCCCGCCAAACCCGCTGCAGGCCCGGCAAAGACCACCACAAAAGGAGGAAGCGCAAAGCAATAAGTTGTTTCTTTAAAAAACCCCTTACTTTTGCGGCCAATTATGGCAAAAAAACTCCTGATCGTCGAGTCTCCGGCGAAAGCAAAAACGATTGCAAAATTTCTGGGCGGTGATTTCACCGTGAAATCTTCCTACGGTCACATTCGCGACCTGGAGAAAGGCAACGACCTCGGCGTCGATGTCAAGAATAACTATGTGCCGAACTACGTGATCCCGCCCGACAAACACAAAACGGTCAAGGAATTGCGTGAAGCCGCCTCCAAAGTGGAGGAAGTGTGGCTCGCGACGGACGAAGACCGCGAAGGAGAGGCCATTTCCTGGCACCTGTGCGAAGTATTGGGCCTGGATGCCCGCTCGGCCAAACGCATTGTTTTTCACGAGATCACCAAACCGGCCATCCAACAAGCCGTGCAGAGCCCCCGCCATGTCGATCTGAATCTGGTAAATGCCCAGCAGGCACGGCGCGTGCTCGACCGCCTGGTGGGCTGGGAATTGTCCGGCCTGTTGTGGAAAAAAGTCAAAGGGCAACTCTCCGCCGGCCGCGTACAATCCGTGGCCGTGAAACTCATCGTCGAACGCGAACGGGAGATCCAGCGCTTCTCGATCAGGCCCTACTTTCGCATTACTGCCGATTTCCTGGCGCCCAATGCACAGGGCAAAAAAGTCAGTTTCCGTGCGGAAAGCCCCGAGCAATTCGACGAGGCCTCCGGCGCGGAGGCGTTTTTGAAAAAATGCCTGAATGCCGATTTTGCGGTCAACGGGGTCGATGTGCGCCCCACCCGTCGCCGCCCGGCCCCGCCGTTTACCACCTCCACCCTTCAGCAGGAGGCGAGCCGTAAACTGGGCTTTTCGGTCAACCGCACCATGTCGGTAGCCCAGGGCCTGTACGAGCAGGGCTTTATCACCTACATGCGTACCGACTCCACCAACCTCAGCGAACTGGCGCTGCAGGCGATCAGCGATGAAGTGGGCAAACAGTACGGCGCGCGCTATCAGCAAACGCGCCGCTATAAAACAAAGAACAGCTCCGCACAGGAAGCGCACGAAGCCATCCGGCCTACCTATATCGAAAACCCGACTGCCGGCGGCAATCGCGACGAACAACGCCTGTACGAACTGATCTGGAAACGGACCATGGCCTCTCAAATGGCCGATGCCGAACTGGAAAAAACAACGGTCGATATCGGCATCAGCACCCAACCCGGTGCCCGGTTAGTGGCCGAAGGCGAAGTGCTCAAATTCGACGGCTTCCTCAAAGTTTATATTGAAAGCACGGATGACGACGAAGAAGAAACCCAAGGCATATTGCCTCCGCTCAAGGTCGGCCAGAAACTGGAGATCGACAACCTGACCGCCACGGAGCGCTTTACCCGTCCTCCGGCGCGTTTCACGGAAGCCGCCCTGGTCAAAAAACTGGAAGAACTGGGGATCGGGCGCCCCTCCACCTATGCACCCACGATCACCAAGATCATGGAAGCCAACCGCGGATATGTGGTCAAGGACAGCCGGCCCGGGGAGCAGCGCGAGTTCCAGATCCTTGTGCTGAAAAACAACCAGATCAGCAAGTCCAAAGGCTCCGAAGTCACGGGTACGACCAAAAATGTCCTGTACCCTTCGGATATGGGCATGATCGTATGCGACTTCCTCGATAATTACTTTGACAAGATCATGGATTACGGCTTTACCGCCGGCATCGAACAGCAGTTTGACCATATTGCCGATGGCAAAGTGGATTGGACGAAGATGATCGATCAGTTCTATAAGCCCTTCCACGAAGATGTGGAAAAAACCCTCAAGGAGGCCGACCGCGCCAGCGGCGAACGCATTCTGGGTACCGATCCCGAAAGCGGCCGCACGATCCTGGTCCGCATGAGCAGCCTCGGCAAACCGGTGGTGCAGATCGGGACGGGGGAAGAGCTCGGGAAAAAAGAAAAACCCAAATACGCCAACCTCAAACCCGGCAAAACGATCGAAACGGTGACCCTGGAAGAAGCCCTGGAAAGTTTTGCGCTCCCCAGGACATTGGGCGACTACGAAGGGCAGGAACTCACCGTTAATACCGGACGTTACGGGCCTTACGTCAAGTTCGGCGAGGTCTTCGTCTCTATTCCTAAAAATGAAGACCCCTTCGAAATCAGCTTCGAACGCGCTGTCGAGCTGGTTAAAGCCAAGCAGGAGGCCGACAAACCACTGGGCCATTATGAAGGGCAGCCGATCACCAAAGGCAAGGGGCGTTTCGGACCTTTCCTCAAGTGGACCGATCTGTATGTCAACGTGCCGGCGCGGGTCAACTTCGACCGGATCACGGAAGCCCAAGCCATCGAACTGATCGAGGCCAAAATTGAGAAAGAAGCCAACCGGTACATCCAGCACTGGCCGGAGGAAAAGATCAGTATCGAAAACGGCCGCTGGGGTCCCTACATCCGCTTCGGCAAAAAGCCCATCAACCTTCCCAAGCTGGATGGGGCTAAAATGACGGCCGACCAGGCCCGCACGCTAAGCCTGGAGGATGTAAAGGCCATCATTGAAAAGGAAATGCCGGGGGTGTTTGCCAAAAAAGGGGGGAAGAAAAAATAACATGGATCATCCC
>CAYVDV010000105.1:0-13166 GCA_964450465.1 uncultured Saprospiraceae bacterium | reverse complement strand
TGTTTCTCAAGTTGAACCTTTCGTATATGATCTAGCCCAACGCTACAACCTTTCTCCCGATTTACATGGCAATATTCTGGTCAGCCTGACCGAAGCCGTTACCAATGCCATGTTGCATGGTAACCGGGGAGATTGTTCCAAACAAGTTTCCATTTCCATGCGTCGCCGTAAAGATGCGCTGGCTATTCGCGTATCGGATGAAGGACCAGGGTTTGATCCCGCCTGTGTGCCCGATCCGACCTGCCCCGATTTTCTGGAGCGTTGTGGCGGGCGTGGCCTCTTCCTGATGCGCCACCTGAGTGACGGGTGCCGCTTTACGCATGGGGGCAGTACGGTGGAAATGCGTTTTAAATTAGGCTGATACCAGCCTCCCGAATTAACCGTTCTGTTGTCCTTGCCGAATTATATCCATGCTGTTTCCTGATTTCCCGTTTCAGGAGGAACCTGAAACGTTTGTCTCCTTCTTTTTTGAAGATACTACCTTCGAACTTCCCGATCAACAAACCCTGGTGGATTGGATCCTGTCTGTCGCTGAAAAGGAAGGCAAGCCGGTATATGAACTCAATTTTATTTTTTGTTCTGACGAATACCTCCGGCAAGTAAATATAGAACACCTGCAGCACGATTACTACACTGATATTATCACCTTCCCCTACACGGAAGGCGCCGTACACGGCGATATCTTTATCAGCGCCGACCGGGTGGGCGAAAATGCGAAGTTGCACGGGGTGTCATTCCTGCATGAATTGCACCGGGTAATGGCACATGGCGTGTTGCATTTGGCCGGTTACGGCGACAAAACACCCGAAGAGGTGGAAATTATGCGCGCCAAAGAAGACTTTTACCTCGGCCAAACCGCACTGTGATTTGTCTGCCTGTGCGGGCTACTGCCCTTCACCCTTTGTCTTAACCAATCGCGCCGATCATGCCAATCCGACTTCCCTCCGCCATGGAGCCCTTCCGCGAACAACTACTCGCTACCAGCCGGTCATTTATTCGCATTCGGGCACTGCCTTCCCGCGCCACTACCCCCTGGGAAAGTAAAGTCGGCGGATCGCCTTACCTGCCCAAGGGTACCGCGTTCCCTGCCGGACCCGACGGCCGCGAATTGTTTTTCCTGACCCAGCTCAACTTTGCGGATATGCCCCGGCTGGACCCGTTTCCGGAAAAAGGCCTGCTCCAGTTTTATATTAACGACGATGACCTGTACGGGATGGATTTTGATGACGGTGAAAACCCCGACACATTCCGGGTGCTTTTCTTCCCCGATCCCGTCCGCGATGAATCCGCCCTGCAAAGCGGTTTGCCCATGTTGCGCGAGCATGATTTGCTGCCGCATCACCCCGATCAGTCGTACCCCCTGCAGTTCGAACTGGCAGATGAGATCGCTCCGGAAACGGATTATCAATTCTGGCAGACCTTTGGCCCCGATTTTTTTCAACAATTCGGCGAGCAGGAATGGGAAGTGCAAAATGAATACGGCCGCCTGGTGCGCAGCCAGGGCCACAAAACAGGCGGGTATGCGTATTTCACGCAGGATGATCCCCGGCGCCCGGAGGACCCCATGTTGCTGTTGTTTCAGCTCGACTCCGACGAAGGCATGGATCTGATGTGGGGCGATATGGGGGTAGGGCACTTTTTTATCCGGGAAAAAGACCTTCGAGCACGCGATTTCAGTCGCGTCCTGTACGATTGGGACTGCCTCTGACCAGACGCGGCACTAGTCTAAAAAGCGGCGCATCAGTTCCATAATATCCAGTTCCGGCGTTTTTACGATAGCCTGGATACCCAAAGCGCGGGCCGCGGCTACGTTAGGTTCCAGGTCGTCAATAAAAAGCGACTGCTCCGGTACCAGTTCGGCGTCGGCCAGCACGTATTCATAAATTTCCCGGTCGGGTTTGCGGAGGCGGATCAAATGCGAGTAATAGACTGCGTCGAAGTAGCGCGACTGAAAGTCGGAGAGCCCGTGTTCGCGAAGCATATAGCGGTCGATCCAGTTGGCGTGCAGGTCGTTGATATTACTCAGCAGAAAAACCTGATAGCGTTGACGCAGTTGAAGCAGCATATCGAAACGTTCGCGGGGCATACCGATAAAAATAGAACTCCAGAGCTCCACTACCTGATCTGCGGAAAGCGGCGGATCGGCAGCCAGCCGGATCGTATCGATAAACTCTTCCGTGCTGATACCTCCGGTTTCATATAGTTCAAATATGCCGGCTTCCTGTAACTTTTCCCGCATGTTGTCAAAACGTTCGCCCAGCAGTTGTTTGAGTGCGCGGTTGGCGGCGCCCAGATCCAGGTCAAAAAGGACATTGCCGAAATCGAATATAATATTGCGGATCGAAGAAGTGCGAAACATATCAGCTCTGCTTTCGTGCAGGGAGAGGCGGGCTCCCTGCGTTGTTGATTTTTCCGCAAAGGTGGCGATTTTGGCAAAATAAAATTCCAAAACCAGCCGGCGTTTGTGCGCCAATGCCTTACACGTCGTACCTTTGCGGCGCCTTAACCAAATTTATATAAATCAAATTAGCGGCGTTTAGGACCCGGTCTGTGCCGGGCGGCTTAAAACGCAAAACTCAAAACTCGAAACTGACATGGCGCGCGTAGAACTTGTGATGCCCAAGATGGGCGAAAGCATCATGGAAGCCACTATTTTGAAGTGGCGCAAGAAGCCGGGCGACCGGGTTGAACTGGACGAGCCCGTGCTGGATATAGCCACCGATAAAGTGGACAGCGAGGTGCCTTCCCCGGTGGAAGGTGTCATTGTGGAACTCCTGTTCCAGGAAAACGATGTCGTGCCGATCAACAAAACCATTGCCATTCTGGAAACAGAGGCCCAGGCTGCACAGCCGGTGGCTTCGCCAGCTGTCAGTCAGGTGTCGGCGAACGGCAATGGTGCGCCGGCTACTCCTGCGCCGTCGGTAGCGACACAGGTTCCGTATGTACCGGAAACGGTAGCCGTCGCAACGGCCCACCAGGGGGCTTCGGGCCGCTTTTACTCGCCTCTGGTGCGCACGATTGCCAGGGAAGAAGGCATCGCTCAGGCCGAGCTCGACACTATCCCGGGTACAGGCATGGAAGGCCGCGTAACCAAAAAAGATATACTGGCCTATGTGTCCAGCCGCAGCGCAGCGCCCGCCCCATCTGTGCCGCAGAGTCCAGCTCCGGTTGCCCCCGCAGCGCCGCCCGCCGTTGCGCCGGCGGCATCCCTGAGCGGCAATGTGGAGATCGTTGAAATGGACCGCATGCGCAAACTCATCGCCGATCACATGGTGATGAGCAAACACACCAGCCCGCACGTGACTTCTTTTGTGGAAGCGGACGTGACCAATCTGGTGAACTGGCGCAACAAGGTCAAGGACGAATTCAAGCGGAAATACGGAGAGAATATCACCTTTACCCCGATCTTTATTGAAGCCGTTACCCGCGCTATCCGCGACTTCCCGATGATCAATATTTCGGTGGAAGGCACCCGGATCATAGTCAAAAAGGATATCAATATTGGCATGGCGGCAGCCTTGCCAAGCGGCAATCTGATCGTTCCGGTGATCAAAAATGCCGACTTCCTCAACCTGGTCGGCTTGACCAAGCAGGTGAACGATCTGGCTGCCCGGGCGCGGCAAAACCAGCTCAAACCCGATGAGATCCAGGGCGGCACCTTTACGCTGACCAATGTAGGCACCTTTGGCAATGTCATGGGCACACCCATCATCAACCAGCCGCAGGTGGCCATCATGGCTACCGGCGCTATCCGCAAAAAACCGGCGGTGCTGGAGACGGAGTATGGCGATGTCATTGCCGTGCGGCAAATGATGTTCCTCTCCATGTCCTATGATCACCGCGTGGTGGACGGCATGCTGGGCGGTTCGTTTATCCGTCGCGTAGCCGATTACCTGGAGCAGTTCGACCCAAACCGTGAATTCTAAAAACCTGCTGCATTCGCTTCTCCACGGCTGGTGGCTGCAAGCCCTGCTGCTGATCGTGCTCGTACTCCGGATCGAGGCAATGGATTGGTTGCGGGAGTGGGTGTTGTATGTGGGGATCCTGCTGTATGCGCCCCTGCTTATCCGGAAGAGTGTCGAACGCGCCCGGTCCTTTAAGCCGCCGACGACCAAAGTCTTTGCGCTTTTTCTGATACTTACCGTTGGATTGCTGGCCGTACACAGCGCTGCCGGCCTGTTTAAAAATCTGGTGCTTCCGGAAGGGGCTTTCCACCTGCTGGCTGTCTTTACGCTCCTGATCGACATTTCAGAACATACTTTTCTCAAGTTTTATCAGAACATGCACCCGGCGCTGGCCTTTGTCAGCACCTTTTTAGGCATTATTGTACTGGGTACGGGCTTGCTTATGCTGCCGCATACCACCAACAGTGGTATTTCCTTTATCGATGCATTGTTTACGGCAACCAGTGCCGTGTGTGTTACCGGACTGGCCGTACTGGATACCGGCAAGGATTTTACTTTTTTGGGGCAGGTGATCATTCTCTTTCTGATCCAGGCCGGGGGTATCGGTATCCTGACCTTTACCAACTTGTTCGGGCTGTTGTTCCGGGGGGAGAAATCCTTCAAGGATATCATCTTTCTGACCGACCTGATCAGCGCCGGAAACCTGCGCACCACCTTTAGAAACCTGGCCAAGATCATCGGTTTTGTATTCGGTGTGGAGGCAGTTGGCGTGCTCTGTATTTACCTCGCTTCGCCGGAAACAGATCTGTTTTTTGCTGTATTCCACTCCATATCTGCGTTTTGTAATGCCGGGTTTTCCACGCTGAGCAGCTCGTTGTACGATCCTGGCTTTCGGTACAATTATGTAATGCAATTGGTCATTGCCGGTCTGATCATTTGCGGGGGGATCGGCTACAATGTCTTTTTTAACGTCTTTTCGGTCCTGCGTTTTCGCGTTCGGAAATTTATCTACCGGTACATCAAAGCCATAGGAAAGCCGCAAAACCTGCTGGTCAAATGGGATATCAATACCACGCTTGTTTGGCGTACGACGCTTATTCTGCTGGGCATTGGCTGGCTAGCCTTTTTTGTACTGGAATACAACAATACGCTGGCCGAACACGATCTCTGGGGTAAAATCGTCGGTGCGTTTTTTGGCTCCGTTACACCACGGACGGCCGGGTTTAATACGGTGGATATGGCGGCGTTGCTGCATCCTACGATCATGATCTACCTGCTCCTCATGTGGATCGGCGCTTCGCCCGGCTCCACGGGCGGCGGGATCAAGACTACCGTGTTTGCAATCGCCACGCTCAACCTGATCAATCAGATTCGCGGCCGCGACCAACTGGTGTTCAAATGGCAGGCTGTACCCAGTACCGTCATCGCCCGGGTAACCACCGTGATCAGCTTGTCGTTGATCGCCATCGGCGTGTCGATGACACTCATCGTGTCGTTCCAGCCGGACCTTGATGTTCTGTCAGTGGCTTTTGAGTGCTTTTCCGCTTATGCTACGGTAGGACTCTCGCTGGGCATAACGGCAAAATTGAGCGTAGCCAGCAAAACTGTCATCGTGATTCTGATGTTTTTAGGACGGGTAAGTTTCCTCACGTTTCTGATTGCCCTTGTGGCTTCCATAAATAAGCGCTCCGGAGCCAGCCGTATGATTTTTCCGGAGAATAATATTATTGTGAATTAAGTGGGGGGTGTTGGTCATTGGGGTAATTGGGGTCATAAGGGTCATTAGGGTCATTGGGTGGTCACTGCCGCCCTGCTTGGTGTTGTCACCAAGCAGACTTGGGATCATTGCCGCCCCGCTTGGTGTTGTCACCAAGCGGACTTGGGGCCATTGAGAGTCAATTATGTAATAGTTTATATATGAAATTTGTCATTATTGGTTTGGGTAACTTTGGAGCCAGTCTGGGCAAGCGCCTGATCGAGGAGGGGCACGAGGTGATCGGTGTGGATAACAACAGCAACCACACCACCCAATTGCAGGATAGCCTGACGTACGTGGTATGCACCGACACGACGGAGGAGCAGAATATTTCCCGGCTGCCGATCGACGAGTCGGACTATGCCGTAGTCAGTATCGGAGAGGACGTAGGTGCTTCACTGACTACTACGGCGCTGATCAAACGGCACTATCCAGACATACGGATTATTGCCCGCGGCATATCGTATATCCATAAAGCGATCCTGGAAACGATGAATGTCCATGAAATCATCAACCCGGAGGAGGCTTATGCCGATCAGCTGGCCGAGCGTTTTTCGCTGAAAGGCAGTCTGAAAGCCTTTCCGCTGGATGAGAAGTTTGAAATTGTGGAGTTGGATGCCCCCGCCGCATTTGCCGGGAAAAAGCTCTCGGAGATTAACCTGTCCGAAAAGGGAGACCTGATGTTGGTGACTATCCTGCGACGGGAAGAGAAGACTAATTTTCTCGGAAAAACCACCGTTGCCCGGCGATCGGTCGGGCTTGTCGGTGCAGATACGGTAGTCCAGAAAGGCGACGTGTTGGTCTTGTTTGGTAAAGACGCCGATTTGCGGGATCTCTGCGACGGCAAATAGAGATATTTGTATCTTGGCCTTTTTAGCGGAATTTCCCGTTTACCTTTAAACTACTACACTGATCATGAAAGTCCCTTACTTTTTTCGCCTTGCTGCTGTTTGTCTTATTTTACCCCTTGGCTCTTGTGGTAGCGACGATAGTTCGACAACCACCAGTACACCGGCAAACGATATGGAAACAAGCGGAACGAAGCCAACCGCCCCGCCAGCCGTAGAACCTTCTGTCGCTCCGGCGCCTGTTCAGGCAGCTCCGGCTCCGGGTAACACGGCTGCCGCTCCGTCTGGAAATGTCAAACATTATACCTGCCCGAATAACTGTAAGGGCAGTGGGGGAGACGCCAAAGGCAACTGCCCGGTATGTGGTACGGCGTATGTGCATAATGCCGCATATCACACGCAGGGAAATAATACGTCCACGACGACAACCTCACCCAATCCAGCCCAGGCCACGCCATCCCCGGCACAAAATGCAGCCGGAGTGTACCACTACACTTGCCCAAAAGGGTGTGCTGGTGGTTCGGGTAGCGCCGGAAAATGCGCTTCCTGTGGTGGCGATCTGGCGCACAATGCCGTCTATCACCAGTGATCATAAGCCATACCTTATGCAATCGTTGTCGGAATTACAGGCCGGAATCGCGGCTTATGCCGCTTCCAATCCCTTCCCCGTCGAACCTACGGCTCTATATGAACCCTGCGACTATATTCTGACATTGGGGGGGAAACGCCTGCGGCCTGCTCTTACCCTCATGGCCTGCGAACTCTTTGCTGATGATGTGGCACAGGCGTTGCCGGCAGCCTGGGCAGTGGAGTTGTTCCACAACTTCTCCCTGATGCACGACGATATTATAGATGCTGCGCCGTTGCGCCGGGGAAAACCCACTGTACACACTGTTTGGAATACTACTGCCGGCATTCTGAGTGGCGATGCCATGCTTATTCATGCCTACCGGCATCTGGCTGCGGCACCTGATCCGACTGTGGTAAACAGTCTGTTGCACACTTTTAACCGGGTGGCGATAGATGTATGCGAAGGACAGCAATATGACATCAACTTCGAAACCCGAAAGGATGTCTCGCTTCAGGAATATATTCGCATGATCGAGCTGAAAACAGCGGTGCTGCTCGGGGGCGCTCTGGAGATGGGCGCCATTTGCGCCCGGGCCCCACAAAGCGATGCGGAACACCTGTATCAGTTTGGCCGCCTGGCCGGCATTGCCTTCCAGATCCAGGACGATCTGCTCGATACCTATGGCGATCCTGCCAAGTTTGGCAAGCAGGTGGGTGGGGATATTATGCAAAATAAAAAGACCTGCCTGGTTATCAAAACACTGGAAGTATCGTCGCCCGCCGACCGGCAGGAGCTGGAACACTGGATGGCAACACCCGCCGATGCGGTGGGAAAAGTGGAGGCCGTTCGGGCTATTTTCGACCGCAACGGAATCCCGGGCCTGATCGCAGCTGAAAAACAATACTTTCAGGAGGAGGCATTTCGCCATCTGGAGGTGGTTGACGTGCCTGAAACCAGAAAGACTGTTTTGAGAAAAATGGTGGAAGATCTGTTTGTGCGGGAGTACTGAAGATGCTCAAGCCGCAAGTCCGCGCTATTAACCTTCCGGGTATTGTCAAGGCGTTGCAGTGTGGTTTTCTTTGTCCCGCCAATGCCACATACCGAGCCTTGCGGCCCACATTTTTGTCCATACCAACCAGGAAGAAGGCGACAACCAGCGACCGGACAAGCGGGCTTTGTGCCAGTGCACGGCGTTGACCGTCCAGCGCACCGCGTAGTCGTAGTACCGGCGCGGATAAGTGCGGACGAAGTCGAGATCGCGGTCGGTGTGTTCGTTCCAGGGCAGGTCGTTGTGGATGGATGGCTGCACCTCTTCATAAAGGCCGGTGCCTTTGATCGGGTAGGCTACCGTGATGGTAAAAAGGTCCGGGTTGGCCTCCTGCAGATGTCGCACGGTTTCGCGGATATCCGCTTCTGTTTCTCCAGGGTAGCCCAGCATGATAAAAGTACCGGCCTGGATACCCGCCTGCCGGGTGGCCTTGATCATGGCGCGCACTTGTTGTACATCCACCCGGCGGTCCATGGCGTCGATGATACGCTGGGAACCGCTCTCCGCGCCAATCCATACCCGGAAGCAGCCGCATTCGCGGAGCGTATCGATAACCTGATCGTTCATCCGGTCGGCGCGGGTAATGCATTCGAAGCGAACGCTGATATTCCGTTCTTTGAGTTCGTCGTGAAATCCCTGCAGCCATTTGTGGCTGACGGTAAACACATCATCCACAAACCAGATCAGGTCAAATTCGTAGTGGGCCTGCAGCCAGGCGATCTCGTCGACGACCGCTTTGGGTGAGCGGCGGCGATAACTTTGCCCATAAACCGCGGTACTGCACCAGCGGCAGGTATAGGGGCATCCGCGTTGGGTGCTTACGCTCACAGCACTGTGCCCGTGGGCTTTTTTCCAGGCATCGAGGTACTGCTGCAAATCTATTTTTTGCCGGTTTGGGAAGGGGAGGTCGTCCAGGTCGCGCAGTTTTTCCCGCGGCGCCGTGCGGTGGACCGAGCCGTCGGGCAGGCGAAAAGCCAGACCGGGAATTGCAAAAATTTGCGCTTCGCGTGTTGCGTTTTGTGTTAGATGGTCCTCGTCGCCCGGGTGGTCGCCGGCAAGCGTCCTGGCAATATCCAGCATGGTTTGTTCGCCTTCCCCGATAACGATGCGATCGGCCCCGGCCCGGAGGTAATCATCGGCGTTATGGGTAACATCGGGTCCGCCCAGTACCAGAAGGGTATGTTGCAGGCTTTCCTGGCTGCGAATGAACGCCATGATCGCAACGACATTGCGCTTGGTCATCAGGTTGGTGTAAAGCGCGACGATACGGGGGCGTTGTTTCAGTAAATGGGTAAAAAGGGCATCGCGGGTTGAAAAGGTGGTGTCAAACACTTCATTTTCAACGCCATGCCGCTCGAGCCAGGCCGACAGGTAGAGGATACCCAGCGGCGGGTAAGGCTTCATGATCGCTTGTTCCTTTTGATCTTCACACAGGAAATAACCGTGGGTCAGGAGTACCATTTAGGTGCAGGTTCAGGACAGGTGAAAGGCTATTGGTACATCTGCTCGATTTCCCGCTGAAATTTTTTCAGGATCACCCGGCGCTTTAATTTCAGGGTAGGGGTGAGCTCGGCATCGCTTCCATCCGCTTTGACCGGTTCCCAGGCATCGGGCAGCAGGGTGAATTTTTTGACCTGTTCATGACTGCTCAGGTGTGGGTTGATGCGTTCAAGCAGCATGGCGTAGCGTTTTCGGACCTGCGGGAGTTGGAGTACTTCGGACAAGCTGGTCCAGGCAATTTCGTGGCGCTGGCACCAGTCGCGCAAGCCCTCAGCCGCGGGTACGATCAGGGCTGATACAAACTTATAGTCGTCGCCGACAACCATGGCCTGTTCCACCAGATAGTGTTCTTTGAGGGCCGATTCGATGGGCGTTGGGGCGACGTATTTTCCCAGGCTGGTTTTGAGGAGCTCCTTTTTCCGGTCGGTAATCCGGAGGAATTTCTTGCCCCCGGGGCCATCCACCAGCATACCCACATCGCCGGTGGCCAACCACAGCTGGCCCTCGATATTTCGCATGACTTCCGCCGTTTTTTCGGGCTGTTTGTAATAGCCAAGCATCACGCCGGGGCTCTGCGCGAGAATTTCCCCTTCATCCGGGCGATAGTCCGGACTGGGTTCGATGCGGATCTTAACGCCTTCAAGCAGTTGGCCCACCGAGCCGAGCATAGCTCCTCCGGGTTCCAGATTGTTGAAGCTGAGTGCCGGTGCGACCTCGGTCATGCCATACCCTTCGCGCACCTTGATACCGGCGGCGTTGAAGGTGCGCATCACCCGTACGGGGCAGGCGCTGGCGCCGGTAATGATCGCTTTGACGGAGCCGCCCAGGGCCTCCCGCCATTTGCTGAAGATAAGGCGGTCGGCAATTTTCCAGCGGAGTGCATTAATGCCACTTGGGCGTTGGTCGAAATCCCAATGGTCCGAAAGGTGCAGGGCCCAGAAAAACAGGGCGCGTTTCAGTCCCCTGAGTTCGAGGCCTTTGGCCACGATCTTTTCATAAACTTTTTCCAGCAAGCGGGGTACTGTGGTGAAAAAATGGGGCTGGATAGCCCGAAGGTCGCCGGATTCGCCGCCCAGGTTGTCCGTTCCGGTAAAGCTCACGCTTCCGCCAAATGCGGTGAAGGCATATACGGCTACCCGTTCGAACACATGGCTGACCGGCAGGAAACTCAACACACGGTCGCCGGGCTGGAAGGGTAATAGTTTGCGCAACGCTTCGATGTTAAAAATCACGTTGTTGTGCGTCAGCATGACGCCCTTGGGGTTGCCCGTGGTCCCGGAGGTATATACCAGTGTCATCACATCATCGGGGCGGATGGATGCCTTGATGCGGTTTACTTCGGACAGGTCGCCTTCGGCAAGCAATACCTGCCAGTTTCGGGCTGCCGGGTGCTCGTCGAAGCTAAAGATCTCTTTCAGGCCGGGCAGGTTTGTCTGGGCGGCCCGGACTTTGTCGTACAGGTCGCCGTCGCCGACAAAGCAGTATTTGGCTTCCGATTCGCGCAGAATATACTCGTATTCGCGGGCGCTGATGGTGGGATACATAGGCACGTTCAGCACGCCGATCTGAGCCATGGCGAATTCGAGGATTACCCAGGCGGGGCTGGTCCGGTACACGACGGTGGCGACTTTGTCGCCCGGGCGCAGGCCGAGATCAAGCAAGCCCCGGCTGGCCTGATTGGCGAGCCGGACGGTTTCCGCAGTGGAATAGTATCGCCATTCGCCGTGCTGTTTATGGCCGAATGCTTTTTCCTGGGGATATTGTTCCAGTTGGTCGTAGAGGTAATCGAACAGTCGTTTTTCCGCCATTTGACAAGACATTTACGTTTGAATTGCAATTTTAAAACAAATTGGCTTTTTTACCCTTGTTTTCATGTCCGGAAGGCAGCCAATCCATGTTCCGGTGCGAATATGCGTAAAAAAATTCTGACCGGCAGAACCCTGTTCCTCCCAATAGAGCGATGGTTGAATATATTTTTATTTGGCTAATAGGGACGAATACCGCGTGGTCGCGAAACAAAATTTGATTTATTGTTTTAAAACAAATGTTTTTTTAAAAAAATCGCACCTAAGCATTTGGTTATGAACCCTTTTTGTCTGATCTTTGTTGTTCTTTTGGGAAAGCGCTCCTTTTCAACGGTCCATCAGTACTTCGACCGGTAATCCCTCTGAAAAGGGCTTCGAAAATGATTTTGTGGAATTGCTGAAAGTGATAGTCCATTAAAAATGACTATCCTGTTCATGGATGTGTCACCATGCTGGGGTTTACAACACTGCCAAATGGGATCACAAACCGCGCGAACAGTGCATAACCCGGTTGTCCTGTACACAGCTTTTTTTTGGGCTGTGCCAGTACGTATCGGCCTACCCCTTGAAACTAGTTGCGAATCCCCCCTTTAATCCGCCAAATAAACAGATATACAAACAGCAGGCAGGATGAATACGCAACCGCTTAAATTGATTTTTAAAGGCCGGCTCGAGTTCGGCAATCAACGTACGTTCGACATGGTACTGCGGCATTGGCAGAACCGCCTGGAGACGTATTTCAAATCCGACATTCTGTTCAAGATGGAAGAAGTGTTATCCGAAGAGGATTTCTCGCTTACAGTTCCACAGCAAAAGATCATGAATACGGAGAAGTCGTGGCGCAGTACTACGGGCCTGCTGGAAGAACTTGCACAGTTTGCCGTAGCAGGCAATATCTGGGCCTGGTGTATTGAGGATGGCCGCCTGCTGGATTCCATGAATATCGAGCCGGATTCGGACAAAGTGGCGGTGCAGGAGTACCGTCGCGGGCGGAGCCTGGTCGGGCAAAAGGGCAAGGAACTGGAAGCCACGGAAGCGCTGAGCCGGGCTATTGAGAAATACGAACGCCATGGCCTTGCGTATGAGCGGCGGGGCTATGTCAATTACAAGCTCAAAAACTTTAATGACGCCTTGCACGATTTTTCGAAGAGCATTCGCTTTAATCCGAACAACCCCGACCCCTACTACGGGAGCGGAAAGGTTCGGATGCTGAAAAACGACTGGGAAGGCGCCACGCTGGATTTTGACCAGGCGGTAAAGCGTTCGCTGGCATTGCAACCGCTGCATTGGCTGGCGCGCCTGAAAAAAGGCGAAAGCTTGTTTCACGCGAAGAAATACCAGGAGGCTGCGTATGAACTGCGCCTGTACCTGAAGCGTGAATTTGACGAAAACGACCCCAACTATTCGCGCCGCCGCCGTGCTGCGTATATCCTGGGTAAGGCATTGCTTGCCCTGAATGACGCCCCGGCAGCCCTGGAAGCATTTGACCAAACCCTGGCCATACCATCCGGCGTGGATCTGGTACCTGAAGCCGAGGGCCTTCTGCAACGCGCCATCGCCAAACATCAGGTAGGTAAAGCGGAATATGCTACCGACCTGAAGGCTGCCGCACAAATGGGTTCCGAAGAAGCAGCCCGTCTATTGCTGGAATGGCAGGATTAAGAGCGTGTTTAAATTCCAGTCACCGGGCTGCAAGCGGCCAATTTTATTTCATGCTTCGTTAAAATTTTCGC
>CAYVDV010000104.1:1780-13383 GCA_964450465.1 uncultured Saprospiraceae bacterium | reverse complement strand
AACCCTCTAACCAGAAACCTGTTTAAGTATGAAATTTGAAAATCCGGATCTGCTGTTTCTCCTGTGGGTCGTACTGCTGCAGGCCTTCCTCTTGTGGGTGTACTGGAGTTGGCGGCGGCGCACGTTGCAGCGCCTGGGTTCGCCGGCGCTGGCGCAGCGTTTGTTGCTGGGCTTTTCGGCGCGGCGGTTTTGGTTTAAAAATATATTATTTGGCGCAGCCATGGTATTTCTGGTGCTGGCCATTGCCAACCCGCGCCGGCTGGTGAAAGTCCCGGCAAAGGAAGGCCGGGGCGCCGATATTTTGCTGGCCCTGGATATTTCGCAGAGCATGCTGGTGCAGGATGTAGCGCCCAGCCGCCTGGAAGCGGCCAAGGTTTTCGCGCAAAAACTGGTGCATGCGCTGGAAGGCAACCGCATTGGTCTGCTCTTTTTTGCCGGTGACGCCTACCCGCAAATGCCCCTTTCTACCGACTATGAAGCGCTGAACATGTTCATCCGCAATGCAGGGCCCGAGTTTATCGCCAACCAGGGCACGGCTGCCGGCTCGGCCCTCGAACTGGCCGACCGCATGTTCGAGTCGGACTCTCCGGCCGGGCGCGGGCTGATTATACTTTCGGATGGCGAAAACCACGGTGAAAATGCCTTGGATCAGGCCCGGGAAGCTCGCGTGGAAGGCCTGGCCTTGTACACCGTTGGCGTAGGCACCCCGGAGGGCGGAACCATCCCCCTGCCCCGCGGCGGGGTCAAGCGCGATGGCATGGGACAGATCGTACACAGCCGCCTGGATGCCGGTTTCCTGCGCAGCCTGGCTCAGGCCGGCGGCGGCGCCAGCCTGGCCCTCAACGAGGGTGACGCAGCCATACGCGAGCTGGCGCGCGCCATGGACCGCCTGGAGAAAGCCACGGTGGAAACCAAAGCCAAAACGGACTATATCCTTTATTTTCAATGGCTGCTGTTGCCCTGCCTGCTGTTGTTGCTCCTGGAGCAGGTGCTGTGGTGGCGGAAGTCGGAAAAAACTTCGGTCCAATGATAAACGTGCACCTATTCTGTAATACTACGTCAATTCAGCCCCTTCCCCGAAGAGGTGTGATGAAACGGAACAGTTTCATCCAACGATGTACCAAAAGCAAAGAGCGGATGAAAAACGCGGCGTTTATCACACTTTCCCTTTTCGCAAGTTCCCTCCTGCACGCCCAATCGCCGCAGCACGGGCAGCTTCGGCGTGGCGACCAGCACTACGAGCAAAAGCAGTACCGCCAGGCCGAACAGGCCTACGGCAAGGCCCAACAGGATCCCGTGGCGATGTACAATGCCGGCAACGCCGCCTACCAGCAAGGCAAATACGATGCCGCCGCCGAATGGTACCGGAAGGCCGCCGCAACGCTCGGCACACCGGCAACCCGCTCCGATGCCTTTTTCAACCTGGGCAATGCCTACCTGCAACAGGGCAAATACCGGGAATCGATCGCCGCTTACGAGCGCAGTCTGCGCCTGCAGCCCAATCGCGCGGACGGTAAAAAGAACCTGCAGATCGCGCGGAACAAACTGCGCGAACAACAGGAACCGCCGCCACCACCACCACCGCCACAAAAACCACCGCCACCACCACCGCCGCGCAACAACTATGTGGACCGGGCCCAGCTACCGCAGAAGAAAGAACTTCCTTCCGGCGATATGAGCGCGGAAAAAGCCCGCAACATCCTTGACGGCATGATTGATCAGGAAGAGCAAAAAAATGCCCGGCAGTACCGGGCACTTCCGCCGGAAGCCAATCCGGGAAAGACGAAGAAGGATTGGTAGTAAGGGCCCGGAACATTTCAAAGACGACAAAAAGGAATCGGCATGCCTTCTAATCACATTGTCAAATGTTCAATATCGTCAAGATCTTTCAGGCGCCCTGCCGCTTTTTTTGCTCTGAGCAGATCGGTTAAATTTAACGTTCTGACTTGTAGCCCAGTTCCAATTTCAAACCATTGTGCTGCAGGGAATGCTTCTTCAAAATCTATAGCTTTTACCTGAGTAAGAACTTCAATACTTACCGGAGGTACGCCGAAAATGAACACATCGTATTTATCAGTCTGGAGGAATTTATCAACACTCATATCAAAAACCGGCATCCCAAATAACTGAAAGGCCCGTACCAGCGACTGATAGTTTTCCTTTGTAGGTTTTACCCAGATGTCGAGATCGCCGGTGGTGCGGGCGTAACCATGCAATATGACAGAATAGCCACCTACAAGTAGGTAAGCAACATCGCATTGGTTCAATGCATGGATAAAATCCAGAAAGTCGCTATTGAAAATATGCCGCAACATTATATAGGATTTTTTCGCATGCTAAATTTTGTTCGATCTAATCGATGCTCCTGCCCTGGATCAAGATTATTGGCCCGGCAAGTTAAATGCCAGGCAGCTTGCAAGCGCTCTAAAGGTGACTTGTTCAGCCAAAAAGTGCGTAAATGATCTGCTTCTTGAAAAGTGGCAATCCGGAAAGCAGTCCGGTCAAGTCGGTAAGTGGGCATTATTAACTCTGGTTTTATAAAATAATTGTCACAAATTTAACCATAGTCTTCAAATGACCAATCATCGGCAGAATGCTCCAATTCCTTTTATTGCTCTCCCGGCCTGATCCACCATACTTTTTCGTGATCCCGAAGGTAATACCTGGGCGGACTGCTGGAAATGCCAAATACCAGCCCTGTAATGCATTGGATGCCACCGGACAGGAAGAGAGTCTTCCGGCTGGGTTTATCGTCGATCAACAAGCCGTGGATAGCAGTTGCTGCCCCGGTGAAAAGCAATAAACCGCCGATAATACTGTAGGCCTTACGTCGGTCGAAAGCCTTTTCTGATCTGTAGTGCCGCAGAAAGAGGATGTCGTTGTGCGCCAGGCTTACCTGCCCGGCGTTGTGCGGGAATTGCTGCGTATGGACTGCAGCGGTGGCATCCAGCATTTTTCTGGACTTAATGCTGGTCGCCTGCAAAACCAGACTGTCGGCGCTGATCTGCGTAATCCTGCCGAGATACTGTGCCCAGTCGCAGTCACTGTTATTCGCAGCCGTGACGATCTCGTAGTATGAAGTGGGTTTAAAGGTTTTTACCTGATTGTAATTGAACACCTGCAGCGTCTGGCCGAAGCTCCCGAGGCTGCAACAGAGGAGGAGAAATGCAATTGTTATTCGCATAGGTTGAGGCTTTTAATTATTCTTACAAGAGGGTATTTCGATTATCGTATCGCCAGCCTGCCCAGCATGACTCCATCCCGCGTATATGCCCGGATCCAATACAACCCTGCCGGCATGGGCGGCAAATCCAGCGACAAGGCCCTGCCGGTCGCATAAGAATCGCAGCGCATCAGCCGGCGCCCCCCTGCGTCGTACAGGTCAACCGTAACAGGGCCATCCTGCAAGGCCCCACTCCGCAAGGTCACCCGGTTTTGTGCAGGGTTGGGGAACACGGACAAATATTCCGGTGCGTCTGGAATATCCTGGATGGCGCTGCTCGCCAATACGGCGCTGCCCGGATTAACCGGTAGTTGCGCGCCCTGCGCATCGATGAGCCGTACATCCGTTATAGAAAACGTCACCGGAGTGCCGGGTGCCGTATCGGCGAGTTTGAACGTAAAATTGCCGACAAGCCCTGAGAGGCTCGGAAACGACAGGCGTCGCGTGCTGCAGATGGCCAGCTCCTTGCGCGCCGGCTGCGCATCGGGCGGGTAGGCAATGCTGACCGTGTGGTATCCATTGCCGAAAACGGAGCCTTTCCAGTCGGCCGTAAAGACCGGTGCGATATCGTTTAATGCTTCGGGTGGATTGCACACAAGAGTGAAGGCCAGACCGTATGCGTTTTCCGCCGGCTGTTGGGCTGTACCAAGCGTCACGGAGGCCGTCAGCATCGCCCCCGGCTCAAAGTTTGGCAGGTTCAGACTGATATTTAATTCCGGAGCCAGGGGATTATAGGGCATAAGGTAGGCTGTCGGATGGCTCAAGCCATAGTTCAGGCTCACCGCATGCACATCGACCGCGTTGATGGCGCCGTAGCCATTGCAGTCGGCGTGTTTCGTATTGACCCCGGAAGTCTGGCTGTCGCTCCAGTACGGCCCGGCCTGTGCCGTCCATGTTTCGGATGCGCCGGGGCGTTCAGGGCCGTTGTCGCCGTAGAACAAGCCGATAGCCAGCACGTCGAAGTTATTGGCCGTGCCGTTATAGTCTGCATCGCCGGGCCATACGCATTCGTTGCCGCGAATGCTGACGACATTTGTGCACCCCATGGCGTCACTGATCGTCACGGTATAGATGAGGCCCGGTTGTACCGAGGGAAGATCTTCCGTAATTTCGCTGCTTGACCACAAATAGCTATAGGGCGGCGTGCCGTTTTCCACCTGCAGGTCGATAGCCGACAATTTGGTATCGCAGGGTGTAGCCGGATTCAGTGAAGCGAGCAGCACGGACTGGTTGCAGGAGCTGACGATAAACTGGACATCCCGGCGGAATTCACTGAGTAAATAGCCGTTGCGATATTCCCTGGCGCATACGCCGATGGCGAAATGTCCCAGATGATCCGGCGTGCCGCTGATCAGGCCGGTAGCCGGGTCGATATTCACCAACGGATTGCCGCCCATGGGCTGAGCTGCCGAATAACCGGGCATATAGGTGACCGGTAAATAAGGTGGGCCGAACGGTGGTTGCGGTATCGGGGACAGGCTGTCGGCGCCTGCCCAGGGAGCGCAAAAACTGTACTCGATGTCGTCGCCCTCCACATCGGTGGCGCTGTGGTCAAACTCCAGCGGCTTACCCAGGCAAATTACCGTAGGCGGATAGTCGCTCCATGCCGGACTGCTGTTGCAGACCTGTTGTGCGATGCCGGACATAAACACGGCATAGGTGCCGCCTGTGGCCAATGGATCGACAATGTTGTTGACGATCTCGTTGCGGCAGCAACGCTGATACACAAAATAATAACCCTCTTGCTTGTAGGGAAGACTCACTGTAGTCTGGTAATACCCCACGTCCACGCATAGCCCATTAGGCGCCAGACGGCAGGAGTCGTTGTCGGCCAGGGGAATGGTATCCACCGATTCGAGGCTCATACTTAACGCTGTGGCTATGGTGCCATCGGCATAGAACACGCCCACAACGGCCGGATTATCGAAATACGGCAGGCCGTGTTCGCAATCGCGATACACCCGCAGGTGGATCCGGTATTGGTTAAAGCCAATGCATTCGTAGCGGATTTCGCCGCCGACAATGTGGGTGGCGTACAGGGCATTCAGCGCGAGGCTGCCAAGCAGCAGGGCGGACAAGATTTTTTTGAACATAGGAAATTTGTTGTTATAAAAGCATGTTTCAGTGGGTTATACAATCCTGGCAAAGGTAATATCTACGACTATTCATCTAAATTTCGTCTTACGATTTCTTTTCCAATGTCGCCCAGATATTCCTGAATGATCTTCTTCCAAAGAATCAGGCCGTTTTCTGAATTACAGAAAATAATCAACCCCCTTTTGGATATAGGCAGAACTATTGCGATACATTTTATTCCATCATCCCCACCTGTATGTACCAGTGCAAATTCACTATCCGGCAAATCAGGAAAGACTTGCATGCCCAGGCCCCAGTTTATCCCCGCTTTCACTGTAGCCTGCGGACTTACAAACTCTTTATAGTGCTGTGGTGAAAGCCCTGCGCCATCGAGTATATGTACCAGGAACTTTCCGTAGTCGTCAATTGTGGTCAACAGATTGGCGGCTGCATTCGGTTCGTAATATTTTTCAAATTGGATCGGTTGTCCTTTTGAATCACTTTCTACGGCATACCTGCTTTCGTCCGTATTTTTTGTCCAATAATAATGGGTATCGGACATTTGCAATGGAGTAAAAAGCAATTCCCCGGCAAGTTCCTCCAATGACTTCTTAAAATGCTTTTCCAAGGATTTTCGCAAGTATTCAAATCCTTCACCGGAATATTGAAACTTCGAACCCGGCTCAAAGTCAAATACTAGCTTTTTATCCTCACGCAAGTATCGCCAATTCGGAAACCCCGATTGTTGGCTTAATATTACTCTGGTTGTAAGTTTGTTTAAATAAGGGCTGCTTTTTACATCAGGATCCACATAGTACTTCATTAAAGGTTCATCCAGGTTCCAAACTCCTTTTTCAATGAGTTTTAAAGTAACCAATGCCGTTATCGGCTTGGTGAGTGACGCCACTTTATAAATACTGTTGGTGGCAACAGGAATACCCGGCCGTTGTTCTCCAAAGGCCCTTATCTGTTGAAGTTTTCCATGTTCAATATAACCAATTGAAACGGATGGTATATTATGCTTTTTAAGCAATGCTTCTATTTGGCTGTCATTGTCAAACAGTGGATAGGGATAATTATCTTCAAACATTGGCGGATACTTCCGGGGTTGTTGATGGTCATAGCTAAGTACCCGAAACAGTTTCCACTGGCCGTTTTCTAAAAGCCAGGTATGAATAAACTTTCCGTTCGCCGTAAACCGGGGTTCTTTATTCGGCTCAACGATATAAAATTCGTGCATACCCATTTGAATGGCGCCGTACAATTTTCCTTCGTTTTTTAGCGGATATACGATCATACTGCCCTCCACCAGCTTCCGGACCGGTTTGGCATCCGGATTTGAACAGATACTCTCCTTGAATACGTGAAAAAAGTCATCCCGGTTTTGCGAACCGTTTTGATCGTGCAAAAACTGCAAGTCCTGGTGCATAATATCCTGCAAAACATCAAGCCGGCACTTGTTAAAGCCCTCTTCAAACACAAGGCTGTCCGCCTTTTTAAGGTCAATGAAGAGTTGGGAAGTCGCACTTTCCTGTGCGAATAACCAATGGGAAACTAAAAGTATCGTCGCAAACAGGATTGACTTTATTATTTGCATGGTTCTATTTTTGTATGATCTGGCAAGCGTACTATTTGGACTGTTGTTGTTATCTGCCGTACTTATACCACAATACGGCTTTGCCTTCAATGTTTTTGATGAAACCGTCTTTGGCATCATTATACGCCATTCCGTGTTTCCAGGATATTAAGCTCAAGCGTTTTTTGAGCGCAGCATACTCCTTTGTAACTTCCGGGTGGCTCTTCAGATAGTCTCTGAAAGCAATATGGCGTATCCATTGAGCAGTTCTATATTCCCAAATATGGACATGGGAAAGCCGGAGCAGATTGATCGCTTCATGTGGTATCTCGTCTTTTTCAGTATATGTTTGTTGAAAGCGCAGACAATCCTTTGTATCCTTTAGCCCAACGAATAAACGCCTGTCCGGAAAAGAAGAATTGAATAGTTCATAGTAAATGTAATGGTTCCTGATCATTGGCCCGACCGTTCTATCCAGGCAATCCGCACTTTCAATGCCAACCAGGATATCGATTATCGGTTTTGCTGCCAAACCCGGAACAGCCGTGCTTCCGACATGCTCAATCCGGGGCTTGAATTCGCCAAGGATTTGTTCCAGTTCATGCCTGATCCGTTCGAATAGAGCCGGCCATTCCGGATTATATTCTTCTATTCGGATTTCCATTTTTGAAAATTGGATAACGCCGTCTATACATGTTGGTCAATAAGAATGGCATTGCCGTCGGGGTCGATTACAACAATGCTTGCGGGTCCGGAACCAGCCTCATCTGCTTCGCTTTCGAGTTTGATATTCTTGTTTTTGAGTTGCCGTTGAATTTCCCGCACATCGTCAAATTCTGGCAGGGTGTTGGCGTTTTCATCCCAACCCGGGTTAAAGGTCAAAATATTATTGGGGAACATATCCTGAAAAAGCCCGATAAGGGCATTCCCGTTTTTCATAATGAGGTACTTTTTAGCTATGTCTCCGGCAAAAACAGAAAAGCCCAGGTTTTCATAGAATTGTTTGGAAGCGTTAATGTCCCGGACACTAAGGCTTATGGAGAATGCGCCTAATTTCATGTTCATCTTTTTGATAATGGATAGATTCTTTTTGACCTGACAAGAGCCAAAAATACAAAAAAGAAGCATACATACCGGCAAGACACATCTCGGGGGTACCGGCACAGATGCACAGACCCGATCAAGTCCCGCTTCCAGGGAATGGAGCCGGCCTCGTGAAAACAAGTCAAGCCCCCCAACAACTACCGCAACATACAGAACCGAACTGTTTCCACGACACGGCCCTGCTCCTTCAAAGCAACAAAATAAACCCCGTTGGCATAGCCTGGCAACGGTATCGCATGCTGCTCCGCCGCGTCTTCTTCCAGCAGGATCCGCCCCAGGGCGTCACAGACCAAGATGCGCATGCCCGGGTTGAAATCATGGATGGTGTATCGCAAAAGTCCGTCCCGGACCGGATTACCCTGTACAGACAGACTTGGTTTTTGTGCCAGCGGAATTTCCTCCGTCGCCACACTTCCATTGATGCACCCCGGTAGTACGCAACCATATTTATCCGTTTTGAGCACCCAGTAGCGGTCATCAAACGGGGCCAGGGGAGCGGTGGTAAAATTCGCTTTCCCAATCAATAAAATATCTTCATTGGGGAGCTCCTTAATTTCCTTTATCCACACCTGATAGGCATTGTCGATCGAATAAATACGGCCCCAAACGATTTCCCGGGATTCGGATACTTTTAGTATAAATCCGGCTTTTTTCTGATTATTGAACTGCCCGCACATCATTAACCCGCCATCATTCGTCTTTATCATCTGAAACAGATATTGAGGACTAACAGGTACTAAAAAAGCCTTGTCAAGCTGAACGCTTCCAATCAGTGCGCCTGTTTCGGTAATATAGTATAAGGTGTTTCCCTGAACAGCCCCAAAAACCATGCTGCCGTCAGAAAAAACATTGAATTGCGCATAGGGTATCCAGCCCTGAAGGGGAGACAAGACGGTTTGAATCAGTTCCTTCTGATTATTGTATGTTAGTATGTATTGGTGATATTCGGTATCACTTATTCTCTTTTGGCCAAAGATCCTCAAATTGTTATTGGCATCTACTTCTGCATCCGGAAAAATAAACTCTTCAAAGTCAGGCGACTGCACAAATGCATCCAAACCCAGGTCAGATTTCCGGATCCAATAGATTTGCCCAAGATTATAGGGGCTTAAACCAATGGCATACGTCATCAATACATAAAACTGGTCGTATTCAATCATGCCGGATATCCAGACATTCGTACCGGTGTTATAGGTTTCCCGGTCAATTTCTTCCAATGCTGCATTGAATTTAATCAGTGTGACGGTGCTGTCCAGCGTTTGGCCGACCATCGTTACTATACTGTCGCCGCTTACTACCGACCTGGAGTACATCCTGAACCGGTCAATATCCTTCACATACACCGTACTGCCATCGGGCATTATTTCAAGTATGCGGACGCAGTCTTCAACCCCCGCCGAAATACAATATTCGCCGGAAAGAATGTAGTTCTTGCCTCCGATACTGAAGTGATTGATCGATCCGGAAATTGGGTTGTCCGCCTTGGTCAGTTTGGCAAAATAGCCCTGGCTATAGGAAAGCGCAGGAAGGCAAAGGGTTGCGAAAACGAAAATTAATCGAGTCATTTTGGTTCATATTGACAGGTGAAACAAGATCGTTTGGATAGTTATAACACTTCAGGCCTGCTTTCCAAAAATAAGTAAATCCGCATAAAACCCGCCGCGTTAATTGTTGATTTGCCACAGTTGTCTTTTTTTTCCTGCTTTATGTACCTTTGAAAGCACAATCAAGCCCTTACCTATGCTCGCAGCCCTGTTAACAAAAGCGAATGCCTGGCTTACCCGTTTAGTGGCTTACCCGGGCGACGATGAAGAGACGCTCGTTATTAAAAAGATTTGGCTGACTACCGGCGTTGCGATTAGCCTTGTCTCCTTTGCTTCATCATTTCAATGGCTCTTCTGGATGGGATTGCGGACCATCTTCCTCATGGAGATGGTTTATGTCGGGGTTTATATGATCCTGATAGGGCTCTTTTTGTGGTTGCGACGCGGTATCGATTGGTTTGTACTAGCCACAGCCCTGTTCCATATTCTCTTCTCGTTCGTCGGCGTGTGCCTTCACGGCGGTATCATTGCCTCGGCAGGCCTTGTCTTCGTAGGCTGGGGCGGCGGACCGGTTTATTTGTTGCTATTGCAGAAAAACAGGAAATGGGCAACCCCGGTCCAGTTTTTTTTTATGCTTACCGTTGTTGTGGAGGTTATGTTGCAACCCTACCTTAAGCCCGACCCCAATTTATCGCCGGATGACGCCATTGTCCTCTTTACAGGCTTTTTCCTGGTCATTACGCTTGCGGTGTTTTTAATGCTCCGGTACTCTATCGGGCAAAATGCTAAAATCAAACAGGCTGAAAAGGAGCGCATTCAGGAACTGGCGGCGCTGAAATCCCGGTTTTACACCAACATAACCCATGAATTCCGCACGCCCCTGACGGTCATACTGGGCATGGCCGACCAGATAGAGGCAAAGCCGGCCGATCATTTCAGGTCCGGGTTGGGGCTGATCAGGCAAAACGGGAACCGTCTCCTCCAGTTGGTCAATCAAATGCTGAGCCTCTCGAAACTTGAGGCAGGCGCCATGCCGGTGCATTATGTCCAGGAGGATATCATTCCCTATCTTTTGACCGTCATTGAACCCTACCAGCGTCTGGCCGAAGGACAGCACAGCCGGATCCGGCTGGTTGATTGGCCGGACAAGCTGGAGCTGGATTTTGACCCGGAAAAACTGGAGTCGCTGCTTGGCAACCTCCTGTCGAATGCCCTCAAACACACCCCGAAAGGCAATGAAATCGAACTGAGGGTTGGCACGGCGGAAGGAAATTGGGAAGAGGATGCATCCTGGTTTTCCCTTTTTGAACGGGAAATGCCGGGTAAACGATGGCAGTTTTGCGTGAAGGACCAGGGAACCGGTATCCCGGCAGGAGAAATAAACCGCATTTTCGACCGCTTTTATCAGGTTGACCCGGAAAACAGGGAAAGTCAACCGAGCCATAGCCAGGGCACCGGTATCGGTCTCGCCGTCGTCAAAGAACTGCTCCGCTTACTGGGCGGCAATTTATTGGTGCGAAGCGTTGTGGGGGAAGGAACCGAGTTTCGTGTTTACCTGCCCTGGACCAATATTGCCGGGCCCGCCCCGGCGGCGATGAGTGTTCCGTTGCACGCCCACCCGGACTATGACAGCGAGGAGCATGCTGCTGCTAATTCCGAGGTCTTCCAAAAGGAGCATCCGCAAATTCTGATCGTGGAGGATAATTCAGGTGTGGTGCAATACCTGCGTTCGATCCTGGCTGAGGATTACCAGCTCGGCGTGGCGATTGACGGTCAGGAAGGGATCGACAAGGCGCTGGAAAGCATTCCCGACCTCATCATCAGCGATGTGATGATGCCGAAAAAAGACGGGTTTGAGCTTTGCCAAACACTCAAAAAGGACTTCCGCACCAGCCATATTCCAATCATCCTGCTTACGGCACGGGCAGATATGGAGTCTAACCTTACAGGCTTGGAGCATGGAGCGGATGCCTATATGACCAAACCGTTCAACAGCAGGGAACTCCGCACCCGCGTCCGGAAACTCATTGAACTGCGGGATGCCCTGCGGGAAAAATACCGCGCGATGTCGGAGCCGGCT
>CAYVDV010000104.1:0-1680 GCA_964450465.1 uncultured Saprospiraceae bacterium | reverse complement strand
TACCGCCTGAACAAAGCCCGGCTGATGCTGACAACTACCGACCTGAATATTTCGGAAATTGCTTTCGAGGTCGGCTTCAAAGACCCCGCCTATTTTACCCGCGCCTTTACGCGGGAATTCGGCTTTGCGCCTTCTGCCTTGCGCAAATGAAACATCCGTCCAATGATTTGAAACAAAAGTACCAGAACGGGACATTGCAGAGGTTCAATTTTGAGGGTGATAATCCGATTTTATCACGATCAAAATTTCAGCAATATGAAACTCGCTACTTTTCTGCAATTTGCCATTGGCCTCGTTCTGTTCCTGCTTGCCACATCCGGTGTTATAGCGCAAGACTTTGTTCCGGACAGCTCCTTTTGGGAAACCAAATCCAGTATGAACCAGGCCCGGTCTTATTTCCCGGCAGCTAGATGGGGTAGGAAAATTTATGCCTTCGGGGGGATAACAGCCAATAACGGCGTTGTTTTTACCTACACCAATTCCATTGAGGAGTACGATATTATTCAGGATATGTGGGTAGTGAAGGGCACCCTCCCCCAACCCATGGCCGCGATGGCCGCCGTTGAATTGAACGGAGCAATCTATATCATAGGCGGAGTGACAGACCCGGCGGCAGTTGCATCAAGCGCAAAGGTTTACCGGTACTTTCCGGTATCGGGCACCTTTGATGCGGACACCATCGCCCCCCTCCCTGCCCCAAGGAGTTACCTGTCGGCTTGTGCAGTTGGCGATAAAATATATGCCATCGGCGGGGCCACGGGATTTTTGGGCGCCGTTACAAACACGGTGTATGTTTACGACCCGTCAAAGAACACCTGGAGTGCGGGCCCCAATTTAAAGGTCGGAAGAGCGGCCCACACTTGTGCGGTAGTGGGCAGCAAAATTTATGTCCTGGGCGGATCAACCATCTGGACCAATACCCTTAACGCTGTCGAAGTATTAGATACCGATGCCGGCACCCTGGAATGGAAGACTTCTGACAAACCGCTATCGCATGCCAGGGCAATTCACGGAAGCGCCGTGCTTTCGAACGTTATTTATGCATTTGGCGGCATTGGATCTACATTAGCTGCAGAATTGAGTGTGGAAGCGTTTGATCCGGAAAAAGCGGGAGATAATTGGGAGGCCTTTGAAAGCCTGAGCTATGAGCGGCGGGCCTTCGGCTGTGTTGGATTCTACGATCCGCTCCTCGGCCCGTGTTACCCTGTTTACATCATGGGAGGAAACTCAGGCAACACAACACTCCTTTCCAGTACCCAGCGATTCGTATCCTGTATTGTTGGGGCAAATGAGGCCCTGCCAGGCGCAGCGGGAAACACCGATGCCGCGCTGTCTAACTTCCCAAATCCATTTAACCAAAATACAACCATTAAATACCAGTTAGATAATTCCGCCAATATTACCATTTCCATCTTCGACATCAGGGGCCAGTTGATTTCAATTCCGGTAAGCGGTCTGCAAATACCCGGGGAACACCATGTGCCGTTTGACGGAACCGGGCTGGAACCGGGCGTTTATTTCTGTGTGCTGCGCTGTGACGACGGGACCGGTTTTGCACGGAAAATGGTGGTAATGCGATAGACGCAAAACAACCATGCGCTAAACGTCCTGCCTTTGAAAAATGGTCTGGAAACATGCGTTTGAAGGTGTGGAACAAGTATAATTTGCAGCAGACGACCT
>CAYVDV010000103.1:7643-13394 GCA_964450465.1 uncultured Saprospiraceae bacterium | reverse complement strand
ATCAATGCCAACAGGGATCTGCAGGGCGGCTATCCCTTCCGGCCAGGCCAAAAGACGACCGAGGCCTTGGGCAATCCGGTGCTTTCCCGGCCATTCATAGTATGCAGAAGATCGAATCCCACTGTCTTTTAAATAATTTCTATCGCCTCTGTTTAAACTCATCGGCACTGTCGTTGTTATTTGGACAAATTCTACCTTTGCACCGCAAATTACCCAACAACCCCCAATGACCCCTAATTACTCTACTGCCCCCCCATGACCCCCATGACCCCTAATGCCCCCTAATGACCCTAAGGACTTCTAACGCCCCCAACACCCACTCAACTTATTATGGCAACGATAAAGTTTCAGTTTGAGGATACTTCCATCCCGGAAAAGACAGTAACGGGAGATTTTGAGGACATGTCGATCCTGGAAATCACGGAAGATTACGATGTACACCTTAACCACAACTGCGGTGGGGTATGCGCTTGTTCCACCTGTCATGTGTATATTGAAAGCGGGGAGGAGTTCCTCGAGGAGATCTCCGACAAGGAGGAAGACTTTATCGACCGGGCAATCCGGCCCCGGCTGGAGAGCCGCCTGGGTTGCCAGTGCGTGATTTTGGACGAGGCTGCGAAAATTACCGTCACTATCCCGGATCAGCGGCAGATCATCGGGCATGAACATTAAATTATGAAATTTCTACTTATCGGAATGGGCCCCGGGATCGGGATGTCTCTTGCCCGGCGTTTTGGGCGCGAGGGATTTGAGATCCTGATGGTAGCCCGGGATGAAACAAAATTGCAGGATTATACGGACGAATTGGCGTCGGAAGGCATCCGTACCCTTGGTTACGCGGCGGATATTGCCGATGAAACGGCTTTCCCGGCTTTACTTCAGCAGCTGGCCGCCATGCACCCGGATATGGATATTGTACACTACAATGCCAGTGCGTACAATCCGTCCCTGCCTTCGGCCATGGATTTGTCGGTATTTCAACGTGATTTCCGCGTCAACGTAACCGGCGCCTTGCTGGCGGCCCAGGCCTTTTTGCCGGCCATGAAAACACGCGGCTCGGGTGCGCTCTTTTTCACTGGCGGCGGATCGGCTTTCAAGGCTTCCCCGGATCTGTTTTCCCTGAGTATCGGCAAGGCCGGTATCCGCAATCTGGCCCTTTGTCTGGCCGATGAATGTGCTCCGTTAGGTATAAAAGTGGCTACTGTAACCGTTTGTGGCATGGTGAAGCCGGGCACCCGGCATGATCCGGATCTGATCGCTGCGGAGTTCTGGCGGCTGTATCAGCTGCCTGCGGGGCAGTGGGAAACCGAGGTTAAAATTTAGAGCAAGCGTTCCATCCATTCCAGCGTAAAGGCAAACACCGTTTCTTTTTCCGGTTCATTGTGGATCTCGTGGTACAAACCGGGCCATTCGCGGTGTGTGACATCGCCCCGTAGCCGGCCGGCCAGTTCACGGGTGGCTGGCGCTGAGGTGACCTTGTCGTCTGTGCCGTGTTGCAGCAACAAGGGCACGGGCGTTCCGCCTTCGAAGCGATCAAGCCAGATCGAGCCGTCCAATAGTTCAACACCCGCAGCCATACTGATCAGGTTATGGTTGAGCGGATCCTGCTGGTAGTCGATCACAACTGCGGGATCGCGGGAAAGGTGTTGCACGGTCAGGCCGTTGGGGAGCGCAACGGCTGGAAGGATATGCCGGAACAAGCGGCCCGTCAGTACTTTTAATGCGGGCGCCGGAAAGGCAAGCCTGATCCATGGCGCCGTGGCGATTACGCCCTGTAGTTGGGGCTTGCGCCGAAACAGGTAATTCAATACCAGATGCCCGCCCATGGAATGCCCATACAGGAAATGCGGCACTCCCGGATAAAGACTGGCAGTTTCTTCCAGCGCCTGCCCGATATCATCGAGCAGCGCGTCAAGGCTCTCTGCATGTCCGCGTTTGCCTGCACTCCGCCCGTATCCCTGATGGTCGTAGCCTGAAACAGCGATATTACGGGCATTGTACCAGCGCGCTACATGGTCGTAACGGCCGATATGTTCGCCCTGACCGTGCACCAGCGTGCATACTGCCCGGGGCTGTTCCACCGGCCAGTGCTGGGCATGAATTTGGAGGTCGGTCGCATTTTTCCAGTATTTGTTCTCCATATTCAATTTGTAAAATAGGTTTTTACATCGTTGGCGAAGGCAACAACCTGCGCTTTCGGGAATGCAGGCAGTGCTTTTTCCAGTAAAAATTGCCGGGCTTCCGGCAACGTAAAGAACGCGCCGATATAATAACAGTAGAGTCCGCCGGCTTCACTGCGCAGGTAAACAGGGTCGTTTGTGCGCAAGAGCGGGTCGCCTGCGGGAAGCGGCTTGCCGGAACAGAGGACTTCAACCGTATAGCCGGTAAAGGTTTGGGGCAGGGGTTTTGGGGCATTGGCAGTAGCCGTAGTGCCGGTGGTCGGAGCGGCGGCAGGGGTAGTAGCCGAGCTCAATTCCGGAAAATAATCGCCTTGTGCAACACCCTGGGGGCGTTCCGGTACGGGCAGGGGTACGGAGTTGTTGGCTTCCGGCAGCCGCCGCGCGCGTGTTGGTACGGTAGGCGTCATTTTGGGTACGGTTGGTTCGGCTAGGGGTTTTCGGGGCGTCAGTCCGCCCAGGGCCAGCCAGGGCGCCCGGATAGTCGAGTCCGCCGGCAGGCCGGACACCCGGATTTCGATACGGCGATTTTGCATCTTTTCCGCTTCCGAGCAGCGCACCCCGCGCCGGCAGCGGTTGAGCGGCCGGGTTTCACCGTAGCCATTGGCGCTCAGGCGTTTGGCGGCCACACCTTTTTTCAGCAGATAGGCGCTTACGGCCTGGGCGCGTTTTTGCGACAACCGTAAATTATACGAAGCGCTGCCGCTGGCGTCGGTGTGGGCGCCAATTTCGATCGTTGCCGATGGGCTGGCCTGCATCAGTGCGGCCACTTCGTCGAGGTCGCGGGAAGCCCCGGGGCGCAGGCTTGTTTTTTCCGCTGCGAACTGCACATTCGCCAATACCAGGCGCAACTCGTCCGGCCTTGCGCGCTGTTGCGCCAGAAGTCCCGCTGTCGCGAAAAAGAAACCATACGTTGTGAAAAATTGGATTAACCTCATTGTAAATCAGTGCTTTGGAAAATAGACCCGCCCAAAATTAGTATTTTACCGGGAGTCCCGGCTTATGAATTACCGGCAAAATGCGGAAGTTTGCGGCATGCGTATCGTTTTTATGGGCACGCCCGATTTTGCCGTGCCTTCCCTCGAACTATTACTCGACCACGGTTACACCATTCCGGCGGTGGTCACAGCACCCGACAAGCCCGGCGGGCGCAAGGGTTTGCAGGAGTCGGCCGTAAAGAAATTTGCCCTCAGCCGGGGGCTCCGCGTGTTGCAACCGGTAAAGTTGAAAGACCCGGTTTTCCTGGAGGAACTCCGCGCCTGCCGGGCCGACCTGCAGGTGGTGGTAGCGTTTCGCATGCTGCCTGAAGTAGTGTGGAATATGCCGCCTATGGGCACGCTTAACCTGCATGGATCGCTGCTGCCCAAATACCGCGGCGCGGCGCCGATCAACTGGGCTATTATCCGGGGGGAAACGGAAACCGGCGTCACCACATTCCTGCTGCGCCACGAAATCGATACCGGCGATATCCTCTTGCAGGAAAAGATCCCCATCGGCGAAAACGAGACGGCCGGGGACGTGCATGACCGCATGATGCTGCTTGGCGCACAGGTGGTATTGCGCACGGTGCAGGCAATCGAACGCGGAGAGGCGAAAGCGCAGCCGCAAACCGATACAGAAGCCACCCATGCCCCGAAGATCTTTACCGAAACCTGTCAGATCGATTTCGCGCAACCTACCTTGCAGGTGCATAACTTCATCCGCGGTCTCAGCCCTTTCCCGGGCGCCTGGACCATGCTGGACGGCAAGACGCTGAAAATTTATAAAACCCGGAAGGAATACCCGGTTGAACCGGAAATCCCGGAACCCGGACAGTTTCGTTCGGATTGGAGGAGTTACTTGAAAATCAGCACGCTGGACGGTTATGTTCAGGTGCTGGAGCTTCAGCTGGAAGGCAAACGGCGCATGGAAGTCCGGGAGTTTTTGAATGGATACCACAGGCAGTAGCAGGGTTACTGCCCCTGTCGTGGCCCACCCCGGCGGGGTCCCATTCCTCCGCCCCAGGGGCGAATTTCTGCCGCGGAAAAACGGTCCTTGCCGTTCATTTTCCCGATGATCTTTACTTTTTCCCCGGGTTCCAGCAATACGACAGGCGGAATAAAAGCCCCGGTGTATTGGATCGTCCAGGTTTTTTTATTGAAATCCTGTAAGGTAAACGTCGTGTCGCCGCGTTCTTGTATCGTTCCGGACAGGTAGCCTTCCTGCGGCATTGACCATAATTTGGCTTTTTTCTCCTGAACGCTTTCATACAGGCTCAGCTGCGTGCCAAAGGCATGTTCGAGCCGTTGGCCGCCGCCGGCCAGAAAAAGCAGGGTGCCCAGTAAAATACTCAGTGCCGTACAGTAGGCCGCCAGACGTCCTGTGGTTAATTTATAGCCTTTGGGGGAGTGCTTAAAACTGGTCATTGCCGTGATCAGAAAAACGATCAGGGAAATGATCCAGAAAAAAGGCAGCACACCGAGAAAAAATTCCAGTCGCGAGTGCGAAAGGTGAGCGATCAGGTTAAAGTCTGTCTGCTGAATGCTGAAGAGAACAACAGAAAACGCGACCGCACCCAACAGGGCCGCCAGGATGAAACCTGCCCAAAGCAGGGTATTTCTCCATATAAAATAACGCCTGGGAACCGGTTTTATCTCCTGTTCCCGGATCCTTTGAATGAGTTTTTCTGAATGTTTCATAATGCAGCAGGTTTAATTCGAATATCGATCAGGCGTGTTCTGCAATTTTTCGGAAGGCTTTTTTAGCCCGGTTGATCCGGGTTGCAACTGTACCTTCCGGTATCTTCAGAATGTCGGATATTTCTTCGTACCCCATGTTTTCCAAAAATTTCAGGACCAGCACTTCGCGGTAGAGATCCGGCAACTGTGCCAGCACCTGGTGGGTCAGTTTGTCCCGGTTCTCCAGTTCTTCGGCTTCTTCCGGTGCCGTATCGTCCGGAACAGCGGAAAATATCTGTTCATCCAGGGGGACTTGCTGGTCTTTGCCGTAGGATTTTTTCCGGCGCAGAAAAGAGATCGCTTCATTGTGTACGATCCGGTAGATCCAGCTCGACAATTTCAGGCTCTGATCGAATCCATTCAGGTTTTTCCAAACCTTGATAAAGGAATCCTGGAGGACATCGGCCGCTTCCTCATCGTTGGTAAAGGCCACGCGCTTGATGTATCGCAACAAGCGGGCTTCATACCGCTCGTACAGGCAGGAGAAATAATCCACAGCCTCCAGTGATTTCCGGAGGATCTCCAGATCACTTAAACCGTCGCAGATATGTTTGGGCGTGAGCATGAGCCTGCATTTACAGAAGGGAAAGATACGATGGGGAAAAGGCAAAGGGCAAATGGCGGTTTGTCTTTTGCCAATTTGCCCTTTGTAAGTACCTGGATTTTTCAATTAATTCGGTCCAGGTACTTATTCCGGATTAATCAACTTTTTCCTGCTTAGTTCCCGCCACCGTTACCATTGCCGCTGCCATTACCGTTTCCATTTCCGTTACCATTTCCGTTACCGTTACCATTTCCGTTACCATTGCCCTGTGGGCCCTGACCATTGGGGCCAGTTCCGTCGCAGCCGGGGTTTC
>CAYVDV010000103.1:0-7543 GCA_964450465.1 uncultured Saprospiraceae bacterium | reverse complement strand
CCATTGCCCTGTGGGCCCTGACCATTGGGGCCAGTTCCGTCGCAGCCGGGGTTTCCGTTCGGGCCGGTACCATTCGGTCCGGTGCCTGCGGGGTTTCCGTTCGGGCAAATGCCGGTGCCATTCGGACCATTTCCGTTCGGGCAAACGCCGGTGCCATTCGGCCCCTTGCCATTGGGGCAGTTTGCGTTGCCGTTCGGTCCATTGCCGGTGCAATTCGGGTTAGTTCCGTTCAGGCAAACCGATCCGCCTTTTTCCCGTGTGGTGCTGATGATGTCCTGAAACATCCCTGCAGTGATAAACTGCGGCTGGTAGGTCATGTCGTAGGTTTTAAGGTTCCGGACAAAGGCACGAAGGTGGTTGCGCGAGCCTTTCTGGAGTTCGTTAAAGACGGCAAGGATATCGGCGTTGTTGGCATCTGCTTTAGCCTTTATCAGGTCGGCAATATCCACGTCTTCAATAGTCGCGCCCACGGTAAGTGCCGTCGGAAGGTCCTTTGCGGCATCGGCCATGAGGTCGCCGTACAGTTTTTTCAGATCCTGATTGACAAACACACCCGGCGCATTTTCCCCAACAGGGTCAGCCAGTTCGTATTTTTTGATCAGGCAGAGCACAGCGTCCATGTGCCGTTGTTCCGATGTGGAAATATTGGCGAAGATCCGGGCGCCCCATTTGTCATACATTGCTTTATACACATCGCGGGCAAGTTTTTCTTCTTCCCGCATGAACAGCAGGGCTTCCGCTTCTTCATTTGACAGTGTTTCATACGCATACTGGCTGGTCAGGCAAAGGCACATATCCTGTGTCGAACCGGCAGTGAGATCCCGGTCAGCAGAGACATTGGCTATCGCATCGAGTTGCGCCATTTCGGTGGCATCCGATTCGCAGCGGGTGAACAGGAGGATGGATCCCATCAGAATAACCGCTGCCCCTATCGCATTTAAAAAGTTCTTTTTCATGACTGTGTATTTTATGGTGATCAATGTTGTTTGCAACGTCTTACACCATGTACTACGGGGCAGTCCGGTTTTTCTTTCCTTTTTTATCAAGAATTTTCAAATTGCTGTTAAACTGGCCTTACTTTATCGGAACATGTTACCCCCTTCTCCAAAAACCGCTTTTCTTTGCGCCTGCGTCCGGGTTTTGCATCCCGGGTATATCCTTTGAACATATCCAATCACCGTTATTTAATCCTTCTCTTTTACATGGAGACCTACGTAATCATTTTTCTTACCCTGCTTGCCAGTGCCGTCTGCGGTTTATCCAACAGTCAATCTGAAATAGGCGCCGGAGACGATAGTTCGTCCTGATTCGTGTGGACACGGCTTCGGGTCAATGTAATTACGGAGCCTGAGGCATTCGGTACACCTGCACCTCGCTGATCAGGGGCGTTTCACGGCTCTGCTGCACGGTCAGGCGGATTTTTCGCGCCCTCACTTCCGGGAAGCGGAGGATTTTCTTGTGTCCGATCGTCGTGCTCCGGGCCACTTCTTTCCAGGTTTTGTCTTTCCAGACCTCCACCGAAAAGGCTTGCACGCGCTGGCCTTCGGCGATATATTCCTGCAGTACGATGGTATTGAACCGCCGTTTCCGGCCCAGGTCCAGGACCTCATTGCGGGCAACGGTATCCAGCCATGGCCAATGCCAGCGATTCAACTCCTGAAAGGTGCCCGGGTCGCCGTCGTTCATATAACTGCGGAAACGCGGCGGGGTGAAGGCACAAATACGGTGCTGCATGATCCACTTTTTGTTCAGGGCCAGGTTGCGGGCAAAATTGCTTTGCAACAAGGCGCCGAATTGCGTTAAAGCGGCTGAATCGCGCGCATGGATGCGACCGCGCCGGTCGGGCGGCACGTTCAGGATCAGATTGGCGCCCCGGCCCACGGACTTCAGGTAGATGTCAAAAAGTTGTTCCGGCGACTTTACCCGCTCATCTTCTTCCGCATGATAAAACCAGCCGGGGCGGATGCTGACATCGCATTCGGCGGGGATCCAGTTTAGGCCATTGGCGTTGCCGCGCTGCAGGGTGTCGGCCGGTGGGCCGGTGGCGCCGCGCCCGAAACCGGCGGTGTCGAGCGTACACCAGTTTGTTTCGTTCACGGTTCCCTGCTCGTTTCCAGCCCAGCGGCAGCCCGGACCGATGTCGCTGAAAATGATCGCGTTGGGCTGGTATTTCGCCACCAGGCGTTCAAAGCGATGGAAATCGTATTCCTGTTTTTTGCCGTTTGGGCCCTCTCCGTTCGCCCCGTCCCACCACACTTCAAATAATTCGCCGTAGCCGGTGAGCAATTCGGTAAGCGTGGCGGCATATACGTCGTTGTACTCCGGGGTGCCGTATTTGGGGTGGTTGCGGTCCCAGGGCGACAGATAAACGCCAAACTTGAGACCATGGCGGCGGCAGGCATCGGAAAGTTCGCGCAACACGTCGCCTTGCCCGTTTTTCCATGGGCTTTCGCGCACCGTGTGCGTGGAGTATTGGGATGGCCACAGGCAGAACCCGTCGTGGTGCTTGGCGGTGATAACCACCCCGCGGGCGCCTGCCGCTTTGGCGACCCGGCACCACTGGTCGCAATCGAGGTCGGTGGGGTTGAACAATTCCTCCGTTTCCGTGCCGTGGCCCCATTCCAGATTGGTGAAGGTGTTCGGACCGAAGTGGAAGAAGAGGTAAAATTCAGTGTCATGCCAGGCGAGCTGTGCAGGGCTTGGTTTGGGCTGTGCCGGAGAAGTCGTTTGCCCGGATTGGGACAGACCCGGAGTGGGCCGGAATAAAGCCGCCAGGAAAATTACAGTATAAAATAGTCGCATAAGATGATAGGATCAGGTTGTGTTCTTTTGTGTTGCCCTGCAAATATCCATACTACCCGATACTTTCCACCGCCAATTCGGCGGCGCGCCCGATTTGTTTTTGTGGACGCCCGGCAGATGGGCGGCGGGTTCGGCGGCTGCACGCTCCGCTTGGTTCGCCGCGATCCGATAGATGCGAGGGATGCAGGGACTCGCATGAAATGAGTCCGACAGGATCAGCTGGGTACATGACGACTGTCCTTGTGCCGGGATTTCAGAGAAGAATAAATTGAGGAATTATTATGCATTCCTGAATTTTCAAAATCACAGATGATGGACAAACGAATTTGCCTTTTATGGATAACCCTGATGGGTATATTTGGGATAATCCAAATATCCGCCCAGCCCCGTTTTGAACTGGGCAGCACTAATTTTGTCGGATACGCTATGAGCGCGGAGGCCAATCTGCTCAATCAACCCTGTAACTTAGTCCAGGGTTCATCAAGCGATACTTCAAGCGCTCAATTACAATCAGACCTGAGCTACCTGGCATTCCGGGAGCTGTTAATAGGTGATTTAGGGGGAGGAAGCTGTGCGCAAAGCGGCTCAGCCTCGGTTCTGATGCGCATCCGGGGTATCGGTACCAACCTGGTCATAATTACCTGGACGACGGATGCCCGTGCCCAATTTGACTGGAAGGAAATCTGTCCCTGCCCTCCGGTTGTACACGCCTTTGGCAATGCGGAAACCGAACTGGCATGTGCAGTGCGGCTCGAAGGGTTGCCTGCAAACAGTCAGGCAAAAATTGAGTACTTATGGACCCAGTTATGCCGTGTTGGCGCAGATTCTGAGGGCATTGGCGAAGACAGCGCCTTTTCGTATAATCAATTGTTGTGCAATGGTAACATCTGGTTTTTGGATTCTGTTTCTACGAGAACCAAAGTCACAAAGGAAGTTGGCATGATTGATCAAAACGGTGAATTTTTTGCCGCCGATTCCGTTTTGTTCCAGGTGTTTTCCAGGGTTTTTGCTGATATTGAAACGCCGCCAATGGGAAACACCACGCTTGAAGACGATGCTTTTGCGATATCCTACGGTGTAATAACCTTGCAAATTACCGGCATTGTAAGTGAAACAAAAGCAAGCCCGTCGAACTTGCCTGTATTCCGGTTGATCCCTAATCCCACCAGGGAAGGAACTGAAGTATTCTGGACGCAACGGCAACCTGCAAACGTAGTTTTTCAAATTTCAGATCTTACCGGTGCTGTCCTTAAAGAGATAAATACCGGCTACCGGGCCACAGGGGAACACCGCGTATATATTCCGACCTCGGAATTATCTCCGGGGGTATACCTGTTTTCCGGGCAGCAGATGGAAGGGGCGAGTCAATATCAGTTCCCGGCAAAACGATTAGTGGTCATACATTAGCGTATCCATTGTTTCGGTCCGGGCACTTACTTTTATGCGCCTGGATGCCGATTCAGTCAAGGAGGACAGCGCAATTAACATGGAAAAAAACGCAATACTGGTCACCGGCGGCGCCGGATTCATCGGCAGCCACACCGTTGTGGCATTGGCCGAAGCCGGCTTCCGCCCGGTAATTATCGATGATTTTTCAAACTCTCAGCAGAGCGTGTTGGAGGGCCTACGGCACATACTCGGCTACGAAGTTCCCTGCTACGTGAAGGACTGCAACGACCGGGCCACGCTGCTCGACCTGTTTCAGCGCGAACAGATCCGGGGTGTCATTCATTTTGCCGCATTTAAAGCGGTTGGCGAGAGCATGCAGGAGCCCCTGCGTTACTACCGCAACAACCTCGGATCCTTGATGACCCTGATGGAAAGCATGCTCGAGGCGGGCATCGCTGACCTGATCTTCTCTTCCTCTTGTACCGTATATGGCGAACCGGAAACACTCCCGGTTACGGAAACCACGCCGGTACAAACGGCTATTTCGGTGTACGGCAATACCAAACAGGTCGGCGAAGAGATCCTGCGCGACACCGCAGCCGCCGGCAAAGCGCTCAAAATCCTTTCGCTGCGCTATTTTAACCCGATAGGGGCCCATCCCTCCGCACAAATCGGCGAACTGCCGCTCGGGGTACCCAACAACCTGGTGCCCTACATCACCCAAACCGCCGCCGGTATTCGCAAGCAACTGACGATCTTCGGCGATGATTATCCGACTCCTGACGGCACCTGCATCCGCGACTTTATCCATGTTATGGATCTCGCCGAGGCCCATGTGGCTGCACTGCGTTCCCTGCAAAACATCGGAACAAACAGCCACTATGACGTGTTGAATGTGGGTACCGGACAAGGCCACAGTGTGCTGGAACTGGTGCATACTTTTGAAGAAGTGAGCGGGCAGGCACTGAATTATCACATTGGTCCACGCCGCGCCGGTGATATTACTGCCGTGTATGCCGATGCGACCAAGGCCCGCATCCAGTTGGGGTGGACTGCAAAACGAAGTTTGCATCAGGCGCTGGAAGATGCCTGGCGTTGGGAACAGGAGATTGGGAAGATGAGCCGTTGAACTATGATTCGCACAGAAGCCATACATAAACTCCAAAGCGAAACCTTCGACTTGTGTGTCATTGGCAGCGGCGCGTCGGGCGCCGGTTGTGCCCTGGATGCTGCGCTACGCGGGTTGAAGGTAGCTCTTGTGGAAAAAAACGACTTTGCTTCCGGCACCTCTTCCAAAAGTACCAAACTGATCCACGGAGGAGTGCGCTACCTGGAACAAGCCTTTAAAAATCTGGATTTTGCTCAGCTCCGTCAGGTGCGGCACGGCTTGCAGGAACGCCATGCCATGCTGACCAACGCGCCCCATCTGGCACACCCGCTCGCATTGGTCACCCCCGTATTTAGCTGGTGGGAAGGGTTGTACTTCCGCATCGGTCTCTGGCTGTACGACCGGTTTGCTTCCCGGAAAGACAAAATTCCGGCCAGCCGCTGGCTCAGTAAAGCGGAAGCGCTGCGTCGCCTGCCCGGTTTGACGGACCAAATCCACAGCGCCGTACTCTATTACGATGGGCAACTGGACGATGCCCGCTATTGCCTGGCTCTGGTCCAAAGTGCTGCAGAGGCCGGTGCAGTCGTGTCGAATTACCTGGAAATAACAGGTTTTGAAAAAAGTGCCAATGGCCGGATCACGGCTGCCCAGGTCCGGGACTCCCTGACTTCCGAAACCCTGCACATTCGCGCCCGGTGTTTCCTGAATTGCACCGGACCACAAGCGGATGCCGTTCGACGGCTGGCTAACCCTGGCATCCCCAGCCGCATCCGGCCGTCCAAAGGCGTACACCTGTTGCTGCCGCAAGCCCTGCTGGACAGTCCCGACACTGCCCTGCTCATTCCCAACACTCCGGATGGCAGGGTCGTTTTCGCCATTCCCTTTCAGGGCGAACTGCTGTTGGGCACGACCGACCAGGATTATCCCGAACCGGACCGGGAACCCTACCTTGAAGCCCGGGAAATCGACTTTTTACTGAAAACGCTGGAGCCCTACCTCCGTACCCCCGCCCACCGGGATCAGGTAAAAGCCGGATTTGGCGGCCTTCGCCCGCTGATCGCAGCCGGCAGTAAGGGCAAAACCACCAAAGGTCTGGTACGCGACCACGAGGTGGAACTGGACGAAAGAAGCGGTTTGTTCAGCCTGCTCGGTGGTAAATGGACCACCTACCGCCTGATGGCCTGTGATGCCGTGGATGCCGTGTGCCGGCGCCTGGGAGTCAGGGCGACTTGTACCACAGCCGGGCATATCCTGGCTGGCGGCGAACATTTCAGCCCGCTTATTGAAACGATATTGCGGGACCAGTTCCAGTTTCCGGGACCCATTGCCCGGCACCTGACCGGAAACTATGGAAGCCGGGCAATAAAAGTAGCCGAATTAACCCGCGAAAACCCGGGTTGGCGTGAAAGACTTGTACAGGGCTATCCATTTATCCGGGCAGAAGTAGTGCACGCTGTACGGGCAGAAATGGCCTGTACGCTGCGTGATGTCCTGGCCCGTCGGATCCGGCTGGAAATCCTGGATTGGGAAGCCACCGTTGCGGCCATACCGGCAGTGGCTTCCATCATGGCTGAAGAATTACAATGGACCGAGCAAAGGCGTGCACAGGAAATGTTGGAATACAGGCGTATGATCGAATCCTTTGGACAAATGGCCGGCATTACAATGCCTGAATAACACTACCCGGTGTTTTTTTGTTCAATGCAAACCAGTTGTACGAAGGCAATTGGTACGCCACAAACCCGGCTATTGCCTAAGGATAGGAAGCAAAAATTGCTTACCCGCCGATCGCTGCCTGAAATTCCGGGCTATCCGGCTTCACCTTCGAGGCGAAGAAATGGGTTAATTCGCCCTTTTCGTTGATCAGGTATTTGCAGAAGTTCCAGGTGGGTTCCTGACTGTTCCAGCCGTTTTTTGCCGGGTCGGTCAGCCACTGATATACCGGAGCCTTTTCATCGCCCTTGACATGGATTTTTTCAAACATCGGGAAGCTGACGCCGTAGTTCTTCTGGCAAAATTCCGCGATCTCTTCGGCCGAACCAGGCTCCTGGCTCAGGAAATCATTGCAGGGGAAGCCAAGTACCACAACCTTGTCCTTATTGGCTTCGTAATACGTTTCCCAATCGGCGTACTGCGGGGTGTAGCCGCATTTGGAGGCAACGTTGAGGACAACAATCTTTTTGCCGCGAAACTGCTCGAGTTTTACGGGTTGCCCGTCCAGGGAATTGACAGTGAATTGAAAAA
>CAYVDV010000102.1:0-13402 GCA_964450465.1 uncultured Saprospiraceae bacterium | reverse complement strand
CTCCCTTATCGCGATCGTTGGCCGTAGCGATCAGGTTGAACCCCCGGTGTGCCTGGATTTCGGTATTGAGCTCCGGTACCGGGAGTATTTTTTCCGACAGAATAGTGATCAGGGTGTCTTGGATATCGGCCGGAATGCGGGTGAGCTCTTCCACGCGGATCAGCTTGCCTTCGCGCATGCCGGTCAGTACGGGGCTGGGGACGAGGGCTTTTTCCGAGGGCCCCTCGGCAATGAGGCGCGCGTAGTTCCAGCCATAGCGCAACGCATCTTCATTCAGGCCGGCGGTGCCCTGTACGAGCAGGGTGCTGTCGCCGCTGATGGCCGCCGCCAGATGTTCGCTCACCCAGGTCTTAGCCGTGCCCGGCACACCGAGCAACAGCAGAGCCCGGTCGGTGGCCAGCGTCGCCACCGCAATTTCCATGAGCCGGCGCTGGCCGAAATACTTGGGCTCTATATCAATTTTGCCGGCCTTGCCTCCCGTCAGATAGGTCACCACCGCCCAGGGCGACAGTCGCCAGCCGGCAGGGCGCGGCCGGTCGTCGGTACGAGCCAGAGCCTCCAGTTCCTGTGCGAAGGCGGTTTCAGCATGTGGTCGGATAATTTCTTGCATGGAAGGAGACAAATATGTCCGTGAAGGGGTCGAACCCGGTGTCCCGGCAGGCACTCTGCTCAGAATGCGATCGCCGGTATCCTGCAAAAATGGCTCAAAAAATTGAGATTGCCGTAATTGAAGCTAAGAACGGTTTGGAAATTGTATCAGCAAAAAAATACCCGGCTGTGACTTTTCACAACCGGGGTTCTCGCCTATGAAGCATAAGACATCTGAAAGTGGATAGCGGCGCTCAACTTCGGAATTGGGAAATCGCAAATACAACTGCTTATCGTTACCAGGTAAGGGGTAAGGAAAGGTACGAAAAAACGCGGTGAATTTGCTCAGCTGCGCCGGGGAAATATGGGGATCTGGGCCTGCTTTATAGCAGGCTGCGCTTCAAGCGGGATGAAACGCGCAATGGTAAAAGCCCTGCAGCAAAGCGCTGTTGGGTAGGTAAAAACCAACTTATGAGCAATAGGAAAGGTAGAAGCAATAAAGGCAGGACAGGCCCCCTATGGGCACGACGAAATCTGCTCATGGGATGTAGTGTTTGTTAGATAATCGGTAAAAAAGCAGAATTGATTAAAATTGTGGAACAAATATACGGATTAAAAAAGCAAAAGGGCAATAGCCCAAAATAATTTTCTCAAAACTGTCCGTTATCTTTCAAAAGTCGGAAAAGCCGGCCCAACGGTCGCCAAACTGCTCCCAGAATGCCAGCACCTTGCTGCGGGCCGGGAATTCGGAGTATATCTCTCCGCGCTGGATGCCTTCCAGCACATGCCGGGTTGCTTTTGAAACCTCCCGGGGTAAATTGCGTACCGGCAGCCATTGCACATCCTTGAATTTTTTAGGTTCCAGCGATGCCGGTTCTCCGTGAAAACGCTGCGTCCGGAAGTAGAGCACCAGGAGCG
Organism: uncultured Saprospiraceae bacterium; assembly: GCA_964450465.1. Lineage (GTDB taxonomy): Bacteria > Bacteroidota > Bacteroidia > Chitinophagales > Saprospiraceae > M3007. The sequence continues at coordinate 11,896 of CAYVDV010000102.1, read as the reverse complement.
TTTCGTCCTTTTTCAACTTGTGGCGGTGCAACACATGTACGAGGCTCAGATCGGCCGGCTCCACATGAATGCCGGCTTCTTCTTTTGCCTCCCGGGCCAGCGCTTCCCGTGCAAATTCATTTTCTTCCACATTTCCACCAATCAGGGAAAAGCGCCCACCATTTTTCTTGGTCTGTCGCAGAAACAGCATATTGCCATCTGATTCCACAATAAGCCTTACGGCAAAGATAAGCATATATCGAGGCGGTATTAATCGTGGCTAAGTTGTTGAAAGGGGGCAAGTTAAAACTGAAAAACGGGTTGTCGTTTTAAATTTAAGTAAAACAAGAGGCCATGCTGTCCGCAATCCATTATTCGATGTAAATATCCAGCAAGGCCAGTTCAATATCCTCCGGAGCAACATCCTGTGCCAGAAGCTCCCGGCGTTTTTCAGCGCGCAGGCGGCGTTGTTCGGACTGAGCCTGCTGAAACTGCTCTTTTTGTATTTGCGTGCGGAGCAAGCGCCGGATACTCGCCTGCGTGCCGCGCTGGATGCTTTGCAACTTGTTGCGGAACAGAGCCGGATTGCTTTGTTTAAAACCCTGTATCTCCGCCAGGTTCTGTTGTTTCCGTTGCTGGATCGTGTACATTTTAGCAGCCTGATCAACATCAAGGCTGTATTTTTCGATCAGAAGGTCGGTGGCTTCCCGTGCAGGGTCCGGCCCTGCATCTTTTACAGGTGCAGCCGGCGGCATGGATTCCGGCGATTGGGTGTATGCCAGCGGCAAGGCAGCGCAAAAGGAAAGGAGGACTAGTATTTTTTTCATGCTTTACAGTGTTCTATAAGCCAGTAAAAGTAGCATAATATTTCCATTCAACCCGCCGCAGGCCCGTTTTCTCCCGAACGGATGATTTCAACCTTCCATCCCGTGCTTTCTGCCATAAAGCGTATGACGTCGAATATTTTATCCGCCTGTTCCCGGGCAGAAGGCAGCAGATTGCTCTCCAAAGCCTTCTCGCGAATAAGATCTTTTGCTTTTTGGTTCATCCGGTTATAGTCCTCCGGTGAAAACTCGGTGAAGAAGCCGGTGGAGACGTCGTAATAGTCCAGCGTATGGTCGATACTCAGGATCTGCGGCTCGGGCAGGGGACCGATTCGCAACACCCGTGCGCTGGAGTCGGCATCGATCTTCAGGTTGCCCAGATCATACCCGGCAGCCACCACGGCATGCACCCGAACCAGCGCTTTTTTGTCCCAGAACCAGGTGAAATACCCCGAATATTCGTTGTAGCTGTATATCTCCGAAAATTCGCCTTCCACGGTAGTCAGCTTGACCACCGCCCGGATCTTTTCCAGCAACACCGTAGCGCTTTCCTGCGGCTTTGTTTCCTTCGGCACAAAAAACCGGTACGTCAACCAGGCGCCCAGCAGGAAGGTCAGCAGCAGACCGGCAAGGAGTAAAATGCGTTTTGTCATACCTTAATGGTTAGCCACAAATTTCCGTTCTTTACGCAAAAAGTTTTCACGCATGCGATCAAACGTTCGTTCGTCCTTTTTTCTTTTTGCCTTTGGCATTTATTTCGCATTGCCGCTCGGCGCACAGACGGATACGCTCCGCCTGATCTTTGCCGGGGATATCATGGGGCATGAACCCCAGATCAAAAGCGCAGAAATCGCACCGGGAAAATACGACTACCGACCGTGTTTTCAATACATCAAGCCCGTGCTCGAGCGCGCCGACCTCGCTATCGGCAACCTTGAACTGACGTTGCCCGGCAAGGGCCCCTATGTCGGCTACCCTATGTTCCGAAGCCCCGATGCCCTGGCCGACGCCCTCAAAGAGGCTGGGTTCGATATTCTTGTTACCGCCAACAATCATTCCAACGACAGCCGGGCGCCCGGCCTGATCCACACGATCGAAACCCTGCGCGACCTGGGTTTCCAACAAACCGGCACCTTCAAGAATCAACGCGACCGGGACCTGTTCTACCCCCTGATGGTGTATCGCAACGGGTTTAAACTGGCCCTGCTCAATTACACCTACGGCACTAACGGCGTGCCGACCCAGGCCCCCACCATCGTCAACCTCATTGACACGGTGCAGATAGCCCGCGACCTAGCCGAGGCCCAAGCCCGCAAGCCGCATTTTATCCTGGTGGTCATGCACTGGGGACTGGAATATCAGACCCAGGAAAATGCCGAGCAACGCGCGCTGGCCCGTTTCCTGATCAGCCACGGCGCCGACCTGGTGATCGGATCGCACCCGCATGTGGTGCAACCCATCCGGATGGAAACGGTGACACTTCCCGACGGGACGAAAAAATCGGCCCTGGTGGTGTATTCCCTGGGCAACTTTATTTCCAATCAGCAAAAACCGGGCACCGACGGCGGCATCCTTTTCCAGGTGGAATTGCTGCACCGCAAAGGCGTACCCTACGCTGAAATGGGCGACTACGGCTATGCCCCCGTATGGCGTTATGTGGAAAAACCGGCCGGCGGAAAGAGCACGTTTTATGCCTTGCCCGCAGGAAAAATATCCGGCGGAGACATCGGCTTGCCTCTCACTGCGAAGAATGCCCTGGAGAAATTTGTGGCAGCGGTGCGGGCACGGCTCGAGGGCTGTTCAGAGCTGCACTAGTGGCGCGCCCGGCCACTAGGCAAACATTCCCGCGATAGTTCCGTCGAACTTGTCCTGCAGCACCCGGCGACGCAGTTTCAGGGTTGGGGTCAGGAGGCCGTTTTCAGGCGTCCAGGTGTCTGCCAGCAAGTGAAAAGCCTTCACTTGCTCGACGGGGCCCAGGTATTCGGCATTGATGCGGTCGATCTCCTGCCGGAAGAGTTTTTCCACCTTGGGGTTGATGATCATATACGGTGGCGCCGTCCAGTGTACGTTGTTCTCCTGGCACCAGGCTTCCACCTGTGCAAAGTTGGGCACGATCAATGCGCCGACAAAGGGCTGGTTTAGGCCCACCGCCATGCACTGGTCGATAAATGGCGAGCGCAGGAGTTGCTGCTCGACAAAAGCCGGCGCCACAAATTTGCCCGAGCTGGTCTTGAAAATTTCGCTTTCCCGGCCGGTGATCCGCAAAAAGCGTTTGTATTCAAAACGCCCGATATCGCCTGTCTTCAGCCATCCGTCGGCCGTAAAGCGCGCGGCGGTTTCCTCCGGCAGGTTCCAATATCCGGACATGACATTGGGACCGCGCACCTCGATCTCACCCTCGCCTTCCTCGCCGGCGCCGGCAATGCGGACCTCTACGCCGGGCGCCGGAATACCCACTGTTCCGAAGTGCACCCCGCCGGGTTCAAAGCGGTTGAACGACACGACCGGGCTTGTTTCTGTGAGGCCATAGCCTTCGCGTATATCGATCCCGACGGCTGAAAACATACGGCCCAGCCGTGGCTGCAGGGCCGCCGCGCCTACTGCAATGCCGCGCACGCGTCCGCCCATGGCCCGGCGCCAATGGCGAAACACCAGCAGATCGGCCACCCACAAACGGAGCCGGTATCCCAGCGGCATGGCGTATTTGCCGGCGAAAGGGTAGCGCTCGCCCAGTGCAAGCGCCCAGTCGAGTATTTTTTTCTTGACAAAGCCGGCCTGGTTGCGGCGTTCGCGCAAACGCTCGTAGCTGCGCTCCAGCACACGCGGCACAGCGGTAAAAAAATGGGGCCGCACCTCGCGGAGCGTTTCCGGCAACTGTTCCAGGGTTTCGACGTACCACACCGGCGTGCCGGCCGCCTGGTACACGTAGGTCACCATCCGTTCGAAAATATGACTCAACGGCAGAAAACTCACCGTTGTTACCGCAGGCCCCACCGGTACAATGGCCAGCACGGATTTAACATTGCTGACGATGTTGGCATGGGTGAGCATCACCCCCTTGGGAGCGCCTGTAGTGCCCGAGGTATAAAGCAGTGTGGCCAGATCCTGATCCGAAATCTGGTCACGCAACGTCCGTATCCGGCTCAGGGTTGTTTCGTCCGGCTGCTGGCAGAGCGCGTCCCAGGCCGTAGCGCCCTCAAGCGGTTCAAAAGAAAAGATATGCTCTGGCGCCACGCCTGCCTGCCGGAGTTTGTCCAGCATGGCGTCGTTGCTCACAAAAAATGCGCGCAGGCCGGCGTCCCGGGCAATGTGTGCAATTTCATCCGGCCGGGCTGTGTTGTGTACCGGTACCGGTACCAGGCCCAGTTGCAGCATCGCCGCATCGGCAATGGCCCAGCGCGGGCTTCCGCAATGGGTCAGGATACCCAGCCGCTCGCCTTTTTGAAAACCCCGCGCCAGCAGGCCGGCGCTCAGCTTGTCGCGCTCGGACAATAGCGCGGCTGTACTCCAGGTACGCCAGGCGCCCGCCTCCCTGCCGGCAAGCGCTATGGCCTGCGGATAGCGTTGTTGCTGGTAGTCCAGTATGTCGAACAGCCGGGTAAAATCCATGTGTTATTTTTGGTAGGGGCGACCCTTGCGGTCGCCCTTCATAATACAATGTCAAACCTTGCGGTCGCCCTTCATAATACAATGTCAAACCTCGCGGTCGCCCTTCATCATGCAATGAGCGACCCTACCGTTCACCCACCACCGTCATTCGCCGCACCCGCACGGCCAGCAAAATGGCCAGACTGGCCAGGAAAAGGATGGACAGGGCCAGGACGCTGCTGCGCATACCGCCGAACAATTGCGCGATCAGGCCAAACACCATGGTTCCAAACACCGTGGACACTTTATCCATTACATCGTAAAAACTAAAAAACGAGGTCGTTTCCCGGGTGTTCTCCGGCAAAAACTTCGCGTATGTACTGCGGGAAAGCGCCTGAATACCGCCCATCACCAGCCCGATGGCACCGCCCAGCAAAAATACTTCCATTTCGGTATTCACGGAGTAACCCAGCAGGCAGATGACAGTCCAGATCAGGAGCATGACAAACAGGGCCGTTTTGTTGCCCCGTTTTTCGGATAAGCGGGAGGACAAAAATGCGCCCACAATCGCCACGATCTGCAGGATCAGGACCAGAATGATCAACTTGGATTTTTCCATGTGCATCTCCTTGTCCGCAAAACTCGAGGCCAGGAATAAGATAGCCTGCACACCGGCATTGTAGCAGAAAAAAGCCAGCAGGAACAGGGTAGTATTGCCGCTGCTGCGCAGGATGTGGAATGCCTTGGCCAACTCGTCATAACCTTTGTGCAGCAGCCGCAGGGGCATGGGGCGCGGCGCATCCGGCGGCAAACGGCGGAACGAGATCTGTGAAAACCCCAGCCACCAGAGGCCCACGCTGACAAAAGCCCAGCGGATTGCCGCTGTTTCGGATTCGAAGCCGAACAGGTCGTGCTTCAGGACCATGGCAAGATTAACCACCAGCAGAATAACGCTCCCGGCAAAACCGTAAATAAACCCCTTGGCGCTTACCGCATCGTAGCGATCCTCGGTGGCAATATCGGGCAGGTAAGCATTGTAAAACACGATGCCGCCGGCGAAACCCACCGTTGCCAGCACAAAGCCGGCCATGCCAATCCACAGCGATTCGGGGTTGCGGAAAAAGAACAAACTGATACAGGCCAGCGACCCCAGTACGGTGAAAAAACGCATGAACCGCTTTTTCTTTCCCCCGTAGTCGGCAATACCTGAAAGGATGGGCGATATAGCCGCGATGATCAGGTAGGCCAGTGAAATACACCAGGCGATCAGCGTCTCGTCGCGGATGGCAAAACCGCCGATATCGATCGTGTCCGGAGCAATGCCCAGGAAATAGGGAGGAAAGATCGCCACGGTGATCACCAGGGCGTAGGCACTGTTGGCCCAGTCGAAGAAGGCCCATCCGGTGATGATACGCCGGTCGTTTTTAGGGTATGCGGGAGTATCCGGACGATTGGATTGATCTGTGGCCACGGGTAGTTGTTTTCGTTTGTCCGGGTAAATGTAACTCCTTTTCGCAAACTTGCTTTAATTCGCCGGTGTGCCGAAGGGCACACGCAGACCCACCCATGGAATGGGAAATACCCCTTCATATTCCCATACCGCCAAAACAAGCGCGCCATCGAGTGCAATACGACGCCCCAGAAAACGGGCGCCGAGTGCAAATAAATTAAACCGCTCCCCATCGATTTCCACAAAATAACTTTCGGAAAGCAGGGCGAGTTTTGAGCCGGTTCGAATCAGCCCGCCAAGCGAAAATATAGGCGCCCGCGACCAGCTTTGGTCGGCAATCCCATACCCGAAGCCGGCGCTTAGGTGCGCATCGCGGGGTCCGACCGTCAACTGACCGTACACCGCGCCAAAAGGACCTGCCTCATCTTCATACATACTGAACGAGTGCCCGATATAGCTGCCCACGGCCAGATTGACCCGGTCTTTGCGCAATGGAATTGAAATTTTTGGCGCCAGCCATACCGGAAACGGGCCGTCCAGTAAAATCAAGGGGGCAAAGCCCGCGCCCAGGGAAAAGTGGTCTGAAAAACCGTAGGTGACCTGATTGTAAAACAGCCAGCCGTTTTCATAATACCCGTCGCCCCGCGGGAGGCCGTATGCGCTGGAGCTGGCAAAATAGCGGGTGGTATGCGGGCTTTTCCGCCAGTAGGTCCCGTTTGCTCTTTTGGTCAGCGGCTGGGCTTGGATGCGCCGGACCACTTCCCGGCGAATCCGGATTTGTCCGAAATTTTCGGTTTGCAACACCACAACCGCACTGTCCTGAGCGACAAGGGTTCCGATAAATTCATTGCCGTCGATGGTTTGCACGACGACCAGTTGTGTCGTATCACCCGGAATCTCCTGGGCGCCGGCCCGGAAAGCGAAACACAGCAGGGCAACGGCGCTCAGGAGCAGGGTGAATAAGGTTTTATGCATAGCGTAGTCCGGTTATATTTCCAAAGACGCGCAAACTCCCGAAAACGTTTGTTCTATTCCACGATAATTTCGTCGAGAAACAGCCAGGAGTCTTGTCCGGCGCCGGAAGCGCCTTCAGGCACCTTGCCGTACTGTTCGGCCACCAGTTTGAGATAGCGCCCCTGTGCGCCCAGAGTAGCCAGTTCGACTGTTTCCAGCGTCGTGCCTTTCATCCCTTCGGCATCGAATACTTTTTTGCCAATCGAGCGGAAGTTTTGCCCATCATCGGATACGAAGGCTTCGATGCTGCGCGGCGGATAGATCAGCGCTGATTTGTTGTTGATAAAGTGGGTGGTGATACGGTCAAAAGAGGTGCTTGCCCCAAAATCAATGACCGGGTCGATATTGCCGTCGGTAATGCCCACCCAGTTGGACCAGTTTTTCTGCGCGCCCACCACGCCGTTGGTCAGGGCGTAGCGCTCCCCGCCGCTGTACTGATCCGGTTGTTTGGACATCGTGTAGGTCTTTCCGCTGGCTTTGTGCACATAATACGTGACGGTGAGCAACTTACCGACGATCTTTCCATCCAGTACGGCTACTGCCTTGATGGTCGTGGTTTTCGTCAGCGGGATAGGGCCGTAGCGGGTAGAGGAAGTGAGCGTGGGTTCTGTGCCGTCGCGGGTGTATTTGACGTGAGAGGAAGGCGCGCTGCAGGTCAGGGAAACGTAGCCGCCGGAGAAGCCGGGTTTAACGTCATAGTAACTTCTGGAAAAGTTCACCCCCATGGCTTCCAGCCGCTCGAACTGTCCTTTCAGACGCATGGCAAAATTGGGCCAGTTCTTCTTATTGGCCGGCGTCCACAACACTTCGGAGAGGGCGCAGGCCCGGGGATAGGTCATATATTCCACATAGTCGGGGGTTTCCATGTATTCCGTCCAGACATTGCCCTGGGCGCCGAGAATGAACCGGGCCTCCGCTTCGCTGAGCTCGGCCGGCACCGGCTCGAAGCTATACACGCGTTCGATGGTGGTAAAGCCGCCGATAGCCAGGGGCTCATTGGAGGGGTCGCCCTGATAATGGTCGAAGTAGCAATACCCGCTAGGCGTCATGATCACGTCGTGTCCGGCTTTGGCCGCGGCAATGCCGCCCTCCGTACCGCGCCAGCTCATCACCGTGGCGGTAGGCGCCAGACCGCCTTCCAGGATCTCGTCCCAGCCGATCAGTTTTTTGCCCTTTTTAGCCAGGATCTGTTCCGCGCGGCGGATGAAATAGCTTTGCAGTTCGCCCTCGTCTTTCAGCCCTTCGTCCTGCATGCGTTTCTGGCATTTGGGGCAGGCTTTCCAGGCATCCTTGGGGCATTCGTCGCCGCCGATATGGATATATTGACCGGGGAAAAGAGCGCATACCTCGTCCAGCACATCGGATATAAACGCAAAGGTTTGCTCATTGCCGGCGCAGTACACATCCTTAAAGACACCCCATTCCTTTGCAGTTTCGTAGGGGCCGCCCGTGCAGCCGAGTTCGGGGTAGGCGGCCAGGGCTGCCTGCGAATGGCCGGGCATTTCAATTTCAGGGATGATGGTTACAAAGCGCTTATTGGCGTAATCGACAATTTCTTTTACTTCCTCCTGGGTGTAATACCCGCAGTATTCCTTGCCGTCGTATTTTTTGGGGAATTCCGAGGCATGCCCGACCAGCGTTTCTTTCCGGCAGGCAGCTACCGTTTGCAATTTCGGATATTTTTTGATCTCGATACGCCAGCCCTGGTCTTCGGTCAGGTGCCAGTGGAAGCGGTTGTATTTGTACTGGGCGAGCAGGTCGATATAGCGTTTGACAAACTCGACCGGGAAAAAATGCCGGCCTACGTCCAGATGCATGCCCCGGTAGGGAAAACGCGGATAGTCGGTAATATCACACCCGAGGGCCTTCCAGACCATTCCCGTCACCGGGGTAGGGCTGCTGAATTCCGGCGGGAACATCTGCACCAGACTTTGAATGCCGTAAAAAGCGCCAACCGCTGTGCGGGCGTTGATGGTGACATAGCCGGGGAACACATTCAGGCGGTATCCCTCCTCCTGCTCGATGCCGTTGTCGGGGATGAGGTAGATCCCATTGTCGCGCGGTTGGGTGATGGCGGTTTTATACGGCTGGGCCACCATCTGAAAGCCGGTGGAGGACTGCGCCACCTGCATGAAATACTGGGCTGCCGTTTCCCAGTCGGACTTTCCCTGCGGGAAATAAATGCGGGTATCGGCCTTAAGCTCGAATTGCCCGTCGCGGTTGTAAGCCTTCACCGGCTGCGGAACCACCCGGATCGCGGTGGGCACCTGGCTGAAGGCAAAAAGGGGTAAAAACAGGAAGACAGAGACAAATAATGCCGGTTTACAACACATAGTATAAAACGTTTATTAGCAGTTAAGTACGATCAATATCGGATGGGGACGGCAAAAGTAGTGGTTTCCGCCCGTTCAGGCAGAAAGAGGCTGTTGTTAAAAAGGTGAAACAACCACACCGGGTGTTTAAGTGCGATTCCAAATATCGGTGACACAGTGCTCGCCGGAGGGCCGCCGCAAAAAGCCATCTGTTTATTGCACCTGTGCGCCTTCCTGATTGACCGGAGACCGGTACACCTGGCTCTCGATCTTGTGCCGGGCAAAAGCGCGCTGCATGGCCAGCCCGGCATTTTCGGCCACCAGGCTGTTGGCGCTGAGCGCAAAAACCGAGGGGCCTGAACCGGAAATACTGCAACCCAGCACGCCTTCGGCCAGGGCGGCTTCCTTGACGTCGTAGAAGCCGGTGATCAGGCCGGCGCGCTGGGGTTCGATGATCTCGTCGCGCAGGCAGCGCCCGATCAGGCCCATATCGCCGTTGAAACAACCCACGATGAATCCAGCTACATTGGCGCTTTGCCGGATATAGGCGCCCATAGGCACTTCGGGTTTCAGAATAGCCCGCGCTTCCCGGGTGAGCACTTGCAGATGCGGATACACCACCGTGGCATAAAGCCCGCGCGGGGCATGCAGTCGGTGTACGTCCAGTGTTTCGTTGTCGCGGATGAGCACGATGCCACCCAACAGCGAGGGAGCTACATTGTCGGCATGAAACCCGCCCGATGCGACCTGTTCGCCCTGGCAGGCAAAGGGCAGCAACTCGCGTTTGCTCATGCCCAGGCGCAGCAATTCACTCACCGCATACACGGCAGCGGCCGCGCTGGCGGCACTGCTGCCCAGCCCGCTGCCCAGGGGCATTTTTTTGTGGATCTCCAGTTCGATCCCGGCGTCCGTTTCGCCGATGAACTCAAGCAGGCGAAGCGCCGCCACGCCGGCCGTGTTTTTTTCCACCTCATAGGGCAACTTGCCGCCTGCACCGGTGATCTTTGTGATCCGCAGCCCGCGGGTATCACTTTTCCGCGCGATGACCTCGTCGCCCGGCTGCTCAATGGCCATGCCCAGAATATCGAATCCCACACCGATGTTACCTATGGATGCAGGGGCAAATACTTTGATTCCCACGCTTTGCAGTTTTGAGTTTTGAGTTTTGAGTTTTGAGTTTTGAGTTGGTTGCGGCAAGGATATAAAGCGGTTCTTTTTCCGCTATGCTTCCCCTTTTTGAGTCCCATCACCCCGGCATGCGAAATTATCCAACCCCTTGCTCCGGGTTTTTGCCCGGAATGTCTTTGAAATAATTCCAGATGTAAGCGATGTCCTTTTCTTCGTCGCCCGTGGGGTAAAAGAGCACGGGATCGAAGTAAACTTCCTTTTTGGGCCAGTTGAAGACACACAGGGCAATGGGCACGCCGGCCAGCCGGGCAATATGGTAAAAGCCCGTTTTGAATTTGGGCACTTTTTTGCGCGTACCTTCCGGCGAGATCACGAGATGCATGCGTGCATTGCGCTGGAAGGCCTCAGCCGTAGAGGACACAAAGTTGCCGCCTTTTTTCGTGCGATCGACCGGAATACCGCCCAGCCAGCGGAAAAAAGCGCCCATAGGCCATTTGAACAAGGTGTGTTTGCCGACGTAGTTGGCGTGTATCCGCATGGCGCTGTTGACCAGCACCCCCACCGGAAAATCCCAGTTGGACGTATGCGGCGCCACAGCCAGCACGAGTTTGGGTACATCGTAGGGGTACTGGCCGGTAACCTTCCAGCCCCAAAGCCGCAGAATCCAGGCACTTAATTTGGAAAACATGGTGTTGCAGTATTACGGGTTTACACGTCCGGTTAAAGGCTGTTTTTTGAGGATGTCGCAAAGGTAATCCTCTTCATCCGAACTGGCTGCATATCAGCTTGCCGGGCACGTCTGTACCCCTGTTGCTTTTCGCTGCTGGAGCCTATATATTTGTTGTAGAAAAATTATTAAAAACATGAAAGAAAACTATATAATTGTTTCGAATGAATCCGCAAGCGACGTGGAAAAGGTCTTAATGGACCTGGCAAATTTATACGCCAATACCGGATATACGGAAGGGATTTCCTTATTGCAAAAAAACAACCGCCCCGATTCATTTCTGGTCTTGTTTAAAAACCAGCCCGATTTCGAGCGGTTCAACTATTTTGTAAACTATATCCGATATCCGATTGGGTATAATAAGAATTTCTCTCCCATGGTCCGGGGTTTTTTCGATGTAAACCAACTTAATGAAAAGGCCGATTTCAAGGATGGCGACTGGATCATGGTCTATATTTCCAAAAACGACAAGGCAGGCGACAATGTGCATATTGTCAACCGGCGAAACGAATCCTATGAAATTGACTTTGGTGGAAAGACCAAACGCCTGGAAACACTTGAAGAACCCTTTGCGCTGATCGAGCCGAACCGCTCCGATTATCACCTTGTTTCAGACATTGTTCCCACCGAACCACAGGAGGCAGAGGAAAAGCCGTGGTGGAAATTCTGGTAAACAAGGCAAGCATCAATGCAAAATACTGAAAATCAATCCCTATGCCGCTTCATCCTTTCCTGCTCGCCACACCCCTCCTGCTGATCACCTTCAGATCGCCGGCCCAGCAGCAGTTCCCTTCCCTGGGCGACAGCCTCATTCATTCCCCCGAAACACTTGCCCGCCTGCGGAAAACCACCGACTCGCTGCACCGGGCTTTCG
>CAYVDV010000101.1:0-13445 GCA_964450465.1 uncultured Saprospiraceae bacterium | reverse complement strand
CCGCCGAACTCCCCCCGAATTTGCGCTTTTGGTCGAAAAACCCCCGGGCTCCCCGCCAAAGCTCTCTTACTTTGGCCTTGTCCTTATTGATTAGCTCTCCTCCGCGTTATTACCTGTCTGTTCACCTGCATGTCCAACTAAACATTGCAAAATGAAAGTTTTGTACGGAATTACCCTGTCCTGTTGTCTCGTTTTTTCTCTGCAAGCCCAGCGCGCCACCCTTACCGGCCAGTTGCAGGATGCGGAAGGAGAGCCCCTCGTTTTTGCCAGCGTTGCCCTTTTCCGGGCAGCCGACAGCACCCTGGTCAAAGTGGAAACCAGCGACGATGCCGGCCTGTTTCAAATGCAAAACCTGTCCCCCGAAACCTACTACCTCAAGGCCACCTATCTGGGCCTGGAGGACCTCAACAAGCCCGACATCCGGCCTTCGGAAGGCCAGCGACTCAATCTGGGCGTGTTGCGCTTCGCGCCGGGTGCTGTGCGGCTTGCCGAAGCCACCGTTACCGCAAACCGCGCCCTGGTGGAAATCAAGCCCGACCGCACCGTGTTCAACGTGGAGGGTACCATCAACAGCGTCGGCTCCGACGGCCTCGCTCTCCTGCGCAAAGCCCCGGCGGTGTCGGTTGACAACAACGACAATATCTCCGTGCTTGGCCGCTCCGGCGTACTGGTTTACGTCGACGGGAAACGGCTGCCGCTGGCCGGCCAGGACCTCTCCAATTACCTTCAAAGCCTGCCCGCCGAACAGATCGACCGCATCGATATCATTACCAACCCGGGCGCCAAATACGAGGCCGAAGGCAATGCCGGTATCATCGATATTCGCCTGAAAAAAGACAAAAGCCTGGGCGCCAACGGCACCGTCAATACCACCTACAGCCAGGGCCGGTACCACCGGGCGAACCTGGGCGTCAATGGAAACTACCGCAACAAGCAGGTCAATGCCTTCGCCTCGGGCAGCCTGGGCGACGGCGCCGGGTTCAATGAAATGACTTTCCTGAGCTACTTGAACGGCCTGGTGCAGGACGAAATAAACAACCACTACAACAAGTGGCAGAATTACGACTACCGCGTTGGGGCCGATATTTTTCTCGCCGACAAACACACGCTCGGCGTGCTGGCTACCGGAAACAGCAATATCGGCAACCGGGCCTCGCTCAACCGCATTACGCTGGCACAAGCCAGTACCCCCGGGCAGATCGACAGCATTCTGGTCGCAAGGGCGACAGCCGACTACACCCGCCGCCAGCAAACGTATAACCTCAATTATCGCTTCGATAACGGAAAAAACCGCAGCCTCAATGTGGATCTCGATTACGGCAATTACCGCAATGAAGCACAGCGCCTGCTGCCCAACCGGTACTACGACGCCACCGAACAAGAACTGTTGACGGAAATCGTCAACAGCTTCAATACCCCCACGGATATCGACATATACACGTTCAAAACGGACTACGAAGACAAATTCCTGGATGGCACCCTTGGCATGGGCGTCAAAGTGAGCCAGGTCGTATCCGACAATACCTTCCTCGTATATGATGTCCTCAACGGTTCGCCCGTCCGGAACGACACGCTCTCCAATCGCTTCCGGTACGACGAAAAAGTGTATGCCGGGTACGTCAGTTATACCCGTCCGATTGGAAAAGCCTGGAATTTTTCTCTTGGCTTGCGCGCAGAACAGACCGACGCCACAGGTGATCTGGAAGCCTTTTTGCCAGACCTTCAGGAGGAGCCTGTGAAACTTCACTATCTGAGCTGGTTTCCCAACGCAGGCCTGAGCTGGCAAGTGTCCGAACAGCATAGCCTGGCGTTGAATTACGGCCGTCGCATCAACCGGCCCGATTACAACGTCCTGAACCCGTTCAACAGCCAGATCAGCCAGCTCTCCTACGAAAAAGGCAATCCCAACCTGCAGCCCGAAATTGTAAACAACCTGGAACTGGGCTATACCCTCGCCCAACGCTACAACCTCAAACTGGCCTACAGCCGCACCACCGACCAGATCACCCGCCTGATCGCCCCGGACGACAAGGACCCCCGGGCCGGCTTTATCACCTGGGCCAACCTGGCCGAACAGACGATCTTCAGCCTAAACCTGAGCGCTCCGGTTCAGATCCTGAAAAACTGGAATGCGTATTTCAACGCCAGCGCTTCCCGTCTCGACAACCAGGCGAACTACGGCAACGGCGCCGTGGTGGACGTGCAGGCGTTTACCTACAGCATTTATCAGCAACACAGCTTCAACCTCCCCTGGGATCTTACCGGTGAAATTTCCGGCTACTACTCGGGTCCGGGCGTATGGGGAGGGGTGTTCCTGTACGAATCCAACTGGGGGCTCGATCTTGGCCTGCAGCGCCGTTTTCTGCACAACCGGCTCAACGCCAAGCTCAGCGTCAGCGACCTGTTTTACCAAACCGGCTGGAGCGGCTACTCCAACTTCAACGGGCTGTATTCCCTGGGCAGCGGGCGTTGGGACAGCCGGCGCGCAAGCCTGAGCCTGAGCTACCGCTTCGGCAACGACAACGTCAAGTCGCGCCGGCGCCAGACCGGGCTGGAGGATGAAACGAAACGCCTGGGCGGCTAAGAGCATATTGGGGAAGACTCCCTTTATCCTAACTTTGAGGCTCAACTTGTAAAAACGCTACCCATGCCCACCAACATCCATAACCCCTGGCATACGGTGTCTCCAGGCCCGAAGGCCCCGGCTACTGTCAACGGCATCATCGAGATCCCGCGAAATTCCCACGCCAAGTATGAGCTCGACAAGGAGTCCGGACTGATTAAACTGGACCGGGTGTTGTATTCCGCCATGTACTACCCGGCCAACTACGGCTTTATTCCGCAAACCTATTGCGACGACCACGACCCGCTCGATATCCTCGTGCTCTCGCAAATCACCATGGTGCCGCTTTGCCTCGTATCGGCCAGGGTCATCGGTGTCATGCGCATGCTCGACCAGGGTGAAATGGACGACAAGATCATTGCCGTGGCCGAACACGACATGAGCGTCAACTATATCAACGATATCTCCGAACTGCCGGAGCACTTTTTCCGGGAACTGCGCAGTTTTTTTGAAGACTATAAAAAGCTCGAAAACAAAACCGTGCAGGTTGAGGATTTCCAAAACGCTGCCGTGGCGCGCGAGATCGTGGCCAAAAGTATTGCGGATTACCAGACGTTGATCGCCGGAAAACAGCCCGGCTGATCCTCAATTCCAGCGCGGCTTCCCAATAATTACGATCAACAGGAACAGTACCGCCACCAACCCCGGCGCGGCCATCAGCCACAGCAGGGTTTTCGCAATGCCCATCTGTCCGGCGCCTTTGAAATAAAGACTGCCCAACAGTACGCCAAGCGGGATGAGGACCATCAGGAACCACAAACCCATGTTTTGCGAAGAGACAGAGCCGTCGAACAGGCCCACAAACAGGAAGTACAGGATCACGAGGGTTATCAGGGCGTCAAAACCCCACAATAGCCAAAACCAAAATGGTGTATTCATAAGGCATCGGTATTTTTTCGTCCGAGGTACCGCACAACGGCGGCCATGCCCCGGTGGTAGGGGCCTTCGTCGAGTTCGGTGTCCAGTTCGCGGCATTCGAGTACCTGCAGGTCCGGAAAGTCAGCCTGCACCTGGCTTGCCGTGAGCAGGAGTTCCGCGGTTTTGGGGCCGCCCGAATCATATTGTAATTGCCGGGGGGTAAAGGCCTCCAGCAAAACTAAACCGCCCGGGCGCAGGCTTTGCACCAGCAGAGGAGCGAGCTGGCCGCGCAGGGGTTGCGGCAGGTGGAAGAAGATCATTGCGATCAGGTCGTACGTATCCGAAAGCGCCTGAAAATCGGCTGCGTTTTGTACTGCATAGTTGACTTGTACCTGATTGTCGGCAGCCAGCCGGAGCGCTTTTTCACGTCCGGCGCTGCTGAGATCGAATGCATCGACCTGCCAGCCCAGGGTGGCGGCATATACGGCGTCGCGCCCTTCACCCGCTCCGGGCACCAGCAGGCGGCCCGGCGGCAGGGTGTCGATCACCGATTTGAAATAGGTATTCGGCCGGGTGCCGTAGGCATACCCGGATTCACTGTAGCGCGCGTTCCAGAAGTCTTGCATTTTTTTAATTTTTCAGGCTTAAAAATACAGCGTCTCCGGACAAAACCGGCAACGGTTTTTGGTGGTTGAATACCTCTAGATCCGGACACTCCCTCGCAAATAGTTCCCCTCCCCCAAAAGGTGAACCTGTTCCAAGCACAAATCGCAAACGCAAAACTGAAAATAACCGACCTTTACCCCGTGAACCAGCTCTTCTATGCGCCACACATCGACGGCGGCCTGGCCCGCCTTGACGAGGAAGAAAGCCGCCATCTCCTGTCGGTCCTGCGCCGGCAGGTAGGCGACCGCCTGCAACTGACCGATGGCCGGGGGTTTTTCTACGAAGCTGAAATCGCCGAAGCGGGCAAACGGCAGGCCGTCGTTCGCATTCTGGAAACCATCCCGACACCGGACCCCGGGGCTCGCCTGCACCTGGCTATTGCACCCACCAAACAGATCGACCGTTTGGAGTGGTTTCTGGAAAAAGCCACCGAGATCGGCATCCAAACGATAACACCCCTGTTGTGCAAACGCTCCGAGCGCACGACGGTCCGCCTGGATCGCCTGGAGAAGATCCTGGTTTCCGCGATGAAACAATCGCTGCAAAGCCGCCTGCCGCTCCTGCACCCGCTTACCCCCTTCACCGACTTGCTCAAAAAGGCCGACGAACCGCAGCGCCTGATCGCCTGGTGCGCCGACGAACCCCTGCCTCCTTTGGCCCAGCAGATCCGGCCCGCTACGGATACCCTCATTCTCATCGGCCCCGAAGGCGATTTCAGCCCGGAAGAGGTGGCGCTGGCTCAGACAAAAGGTTTTGCCGGCGTGAGCCTCGGTCCTACCCGTTTGCGCACCGAAACCGCCGGCCTTGTGGCCGTTATGGCCTTCCATTCCGCGCAAACAGCTGCATTTTTTCCGCCAGGCTGAAGAATTTTCCAGCTATCCTGCCTAAATTTATTCATCGGAAAAAAATCCGCTCCTGCCGAGTTTCAATCCGGCGTCGTCGTGGAAAATAGCGGACCCGGCGGGGCGGGAATATTTTTGTTAAAAATCGTTAAATCATGCTGCTCAGTATTATCACATGGTGGGAAGCGCTGGGAGGCGCCGAACAATGGTTTTGGACTATTGCATTGGTTTCCAACGTTTTGTTTGCAGTCTATCTGGTCATGCAGTTTGCCGGAGGGCACGATGGCGATGCAGGCGGCGATATGGACGGCGACCTGGACGGTGATGTTGCCGGCGACCTTGGCCACGATGGTCTGGACACCGGGTTCACCATCCTTAGCCTCCGCAGCCTGCTGGCCTTCGGAATGTTCATGGGCTATACCGGCGTGGTGGCCTTGCGCCTGGGCGTCGGCTGGTTTGTCGCTCTGATCGTCGGCATTGCCGCCGGTGTGCTGGCGGCCTGGCTGGCTTGGCGCTTGCTCCGCCTGATCCTCCGCCTGCAATCCTCCGGCACGCTTAACCTGGAAAACACGATCGGCCAAACCGGCGAGGTTTACCTGCCCATTCCTGCCCGCCAGGGAGGCTCCGGCAAGGTAATGGTGGAAGTACAGGGGGCGCTCCGCGAAATGGACGCTATTTCAGAAGAAATCGCTATTCCTACGGGTGCGACCATTCTGGTGGTGGGCATAACGGAAACCGGCGCGCTGATCGTTCAGCCATTCGAACCCCTGCCCAAAGTAAAAATCCCAAACCTGCTTTTTGCATAACTCATTTTTCCATACCAATTCAAACTACCTATGGCACCCTTAGTATTATTGTTCGCTTTTTTAGTCGTATTCCTGTTCATCATGGGCAGCGTGTTTATCTCGCGGTACAAGCGCTGTCCGTCCGACAAGATCCTGGTCATTTTCGGTAAAACCAATGCCGGCCAATCGGCACGCTGTATTCACGGTGGCGCAGCTTTTGTCTGGCCCGTCATTCAGGATTTCTCCTTTCTCGACCTCACCCCGATCTCCATCGACGTGGACCTGCGCAATGCGCTGAGTAAACAAAACATCCGCGTGGACGTACCCTCCCGCTTTACCGTGGGTATCTCTACCGAACCGGCCGTGATGACCAACGCCGCCGAGCGCCTGCTGGGGCTCGACCTGGGGGCTATCCGCACCGTGGCGCACGACATCATCGTGGGTCAGATGCGCCTGGTGATCGCTACGATGGACATCGAGGAGATCAACGCCGACCGCGACAAGTTTTACAGCAACGTATCGCACCACGTGGAGAGCGAGCTGAAAAAGATCGGTCTGCGCCTCATCAACGTGAACGTGACGGATATCCACGATGAATCCGGCTACATTCAGGCGCTTGGTAAGGAAGCTGCCGCCAAGGCGATCAACGACGCCCGTGTATCGGTAGCGCAGAAACAGCGCGACGGTTCAATCGGTGAAGCGGAAGCCCAGCGCGAGATGCGGATCAAGGTGTCGGAAACCCAGGCCTTGTCCAATATCGGTGAAGCCGAAGCGGCCCAGATGCAGCGCTCCAAAGTGGCAAACGCCGAGGCGATCGCCGCTGCCGGCGAGGCCGAAGCCCAGCAGCTCCAGCGGATCAAAACGGCCGAGGCCAACGCCCGAGCCGTGGAAGGGGAGAACCACGCCAAGATCACCGTAGCCAAGTCGGACGCCGAGCGCCGGCAAGCCGAGGCCGAATCACTCCGCCTGGCTATGACAGCCGAGAAAGTGCAATCGGCAAAAGCGCTTGAAGAGTCCTACAAAGCCGAGGAAGCGGCCGAGCTGGCCCGCGCTGCGCGCGAAAAGGCAAGCCGCGAAGCCGACGAGGTGATCCGCGCCGAGATCGACAAACGCAAGGCAGAGATTGCTGCTGAAGCCCAGGCGGAGCAGATCCGCCGCATTGCCAAGGGTGAAGCCGACGCTATCTTCCTGAAGCAGGAAGCCGAGGCCCGCGGTTTGTTCGAAGTGCTGAGCAAACAGGCAGATGGTTTCCACAAGATCGTCGAATCTGCCGGCGGCAATACCCGCGAAGCCGTACTGCTGCTCATTGCCGACAAACTGCCTGAACTGGTCAAAACCCAGGTGGAAGCCATCAAAGGCATCAAGATCGACAAGGTCACTGTCTGGGAAGGCGGCGGCAACGGCAACGCCAACGGCGAAGGCAACTCGACCTCCAAATTCATCTCCGGCCTCTACCGGGCGGTGCCGCCCCTGAACGACCTGTTCAATATGGCCGGCATGGAACTGCCCGAATACCTGGCTAAAAAACAGGCCGAAGGGGAAGAAACTGCCGACGATAAATCGGAGAAAAAACAGAAATAGGTTGAATGATGCACAGGAGTGTACGGCGCGCAGGTTTTGCCTGCGCGCTTTTTTTTGTCCTAAAACCACCCGCTCACCGTATGCCAGACAGCAAGCACCAAACGCCCGACAAGCCAGATCAAAACGCCTAGCAGAACAAAGAACAGGAGGATCATCAGGAAAATAGACAGGCCGACACCCGGCTTCGGCCCTTCCTCGGCGTAATAGGCTTTCAACAGATTCACATTGCGGCGATTGGCCTTGTAGCCGAAGTCAAACAGGTCGCCAAGCAGGGGGATGGCACCCACCAGCGCATCCAGGACAAAATTGCCCATCATGCGGAGCAGGATGAGCGGTCCGGCCCCGCGCTTAAGCATCACGGAAAATAAAACGCCCGATACGGCAAAACCCGCTACATCGCCCAGATACGGCACCAGCCCGATCAGCGCATCGAGGCCGAAGCGGATGGAGGTGCCGGGAATACGGAAGCGGTCGTCGAGCAGGGCCGCCAGTGTTTCCAGACGCGCCAGGTCGGAGTCGGGCGCCGGTTTATCGACAGGGATGGGTTCTTCTTGCATGCTGCGGCAAAAGTAAAAAACTCCGGAAAGGCTTATACCTTCTGTCGCGAACCAACATTTTATCCGTTTGTTTGTAAAAAGCTGATCTTTGAACCGGCAAACGGCAGAACTTCAGGCCTGTTTTCCGGAAATTAAAATCCTCCTGTTCAATGAATCTTTCCGACATTTCCCTGCGCCGCCCGGTATTGGCTACTGTGATGAGTATCCTGATCGTCGTATTTGGCGTCATTGGGTACACTTACCTGGGGGTACGCGAGTATCCGGCCATCGACCCGCCCACGATCAGTGTGCGCACCTCCTATACGGGCGCCAATGCCGAAGTGGTGGAAAGCCAGATCACGGAACCGCTTGAAAAAGCGGTGAACAGTATCTCCGGTATCCGGAATATTTCCTCCCAGTCCGCATTGGGCAGCAGCACGATCACGCTGGAGTTTGACCTGGGTTCCGACCTGGAACGCGCCGCCAACGACGTGCGCGACAAGGTATCGCAGGCACAGCGCAGCCTCCCGCAGGATATCGATGCCCCGCCGGTGGTCAGCAAGGCCGATGCCAACAGCGACCCAATCGTTTTTATTGCCCTCCAGAGCAGCACCCGAAGCGTTATGGAACTGTCGGACTATGCGGAAAACGTTCTGGTAGAAAAGTTGCAAACCATCTCAGGCGTCAGCGAAGTGCGGATCTTTGGCCAGAAACGGCCGGCCATGCGCCTTTGGGTGGACCCGGTCCGGCTGGCGGCGCACGGTCTTACCGTACAGGATATCCAGAACGCGCTCAACCGCGAAAATGTGGATCTGCCGGCCGGCAAACTCCGGGGCGATGCCACGGAGCTTACCGTAAAGACCTACGGCCGCCTGAAGACCGAGGAGGAGTTTATGGATATGATCGTCAAACAGGTGCCGTCCTCCACCGGAGTCGATGGCGGCGGCCAGACGATCCGTTTCCGCGATCTGGGGGAAGCCGTGCTGGGCCCTGAAAGCGACGACTTTGGCGCCCGGCGCAACAACATACCCAACGTATCCATGGCCCTGATCCCGCAACCGGGAGCCAATATCATCGAAATCACTGATGAGTTTGACCGCCGCTATGCCCAGATACAGAAAGAGCTTCCGCCGGACATCGTCACGGAAGTCGGTCTGAATAAGTCGACTTTTGTGCGGCAGGCTATCCTGGAGGTGCAGGAAACCCTGGCTATTGCCATCTCCCTCGTAATCCTGATCATTTACCTGTTTTTCCGCAACTGGACCATCGCTTTGCGGCCGCTGATCGATATTCCGGTTTGCCTGATCGGCTCGTTTTTCATCATGTACCTCTTCGGCTACACGATCAATGTGCTCACCCTGCTGGCCATCGTGCTGGCCACGGGTCTGGTGGTGGACGACGGGATCGTGGTGACGGAAAATATTTTCAAAAAGATCGAGCAGGGCATGGACAAGTGGAAGGCCGCCCAGGAGGGCACCCGGGAGATCTTTTTTGCCGTCATTTCCACTTCCATTACGCTGGCTGTGGTGTTCATCCCGGTCATTTTCCTGCAGGGCTTCACCGGTCGCCTGTTCCGGGAGTTCGGCATGGTAGTAGCCGGAGCCGTACTGATCTCGGCATTTGTGTCGCTCACCCTCACTCCCGTGCTTAACGTCAAACTCAGCCGGAAAAATCCGCACCAGTACGGCTGGTTTTACCGCGTGACCGAGCCGTTTTTCCAGGGGCTTGACCGGTTTTACGGGCATACACTGCGCGCATTTATGCGGCACCGCTGGATCAGCCTGGTCATCCTGGTCGCTTGTTTCGCGGCGATCTGGCATTTTCAGCGCAGCCTGAAAACCGAACTCGCACCGCTGGAAGACCGCAGCAGCATTCGGGCCGTGGTCTCAGCGCCGGAGGGCACGGACTTTGACGTTACGGAGGGTATCATCTACCGGCTTACCGAGAAACTGATGGATTCGATACCGGAGTACCAGATGATCTTTGGGATCACCGGATCGGGGCGTACGGGCGGCAGCAATGGCGGTTTTGTCAGCATGGCGCTGGTGCAACCGCAATACCGGAAACGCAGCCAGCAGGAGATCTACGACCAGATGTTGCGCATGACCCGCGGCATGTCGGAGGCCCGGGTATTTCCGAACCAGGAACAAACCATTTCCACCAGTTTCGGCGCCAGCCTGTCGCTGCCGGTCCAGTTTGTGATCCAGAACCTCGACTTTGCCAAACTGGAAGAGGCCCTGCCCCGTTTCCTGGAAGAAGCCGGCCAGGATCCCGCGTTCGCTAACGTGAACGCCGACCTCAAATTCAACAAGCCGGAAATCCAGATCGAGATCGACCGCCTCAAAGCCGCTGAACTCGGCGTCAGTGTGCTGGATATCAGCCAAACCGTGCAACTGGCTCTTTCCGGCCGGCGCTTCGGCTACTTTCTGATGAACGGCAAACAATACCAGGTGATCGGCCAGGTGGACCGCCAGGACCGCGACGAGCCGCTGGATCTTGCCGGGCTGTACGTTCGCAACAACCGGGGGGAAATGATCCAGCTCGATAACCTGGTCCATTTCGTTGAAACCAGCAATCCCCCGATGCTCTACCACTTCAACCGATATAAATCGGCCACCGTGAGCGCCGCCCTTGCCCCGGGCAAGACCCTGGGCGAAGGCATCGAGGCTATGGAACGCATAGCCGGCCGGGTGCTGGACGATACGTTTGAGACCGATCTCGCCGGTCCTTCCCGCGACTTCCGCGAAAGCAGCGGCAACACCTCCTTCGCCTTCCTGCTCGCCCTGGGTTTGATCTACCTCATTCTGGCCGCGCAGTTTGAAAGTTTCCGCGATCCCTTCATCATCATGATCACGGTGCCACTGGCTATCGCCGGGGCCTACATCACCCTGGCCCTCTCCGGCAATACGATCAATATTTTCAGCCAGATCGGCATGATCATGCTCATTGGCCTGGTGACCAAAAACGGGATCCTGATCGTGGAATTTGCCAATCAGAAAATGCGGGCCGGCAAGGTGGAAACCAAAATGCAGGCCGTGATAGAAGCCGCTCAGGCGCGCCTGCGGCCCATCCTGATGACCACCCTGGCCACCGTGCTGGGCGCACTGCCCATCGCATTGGCCCTTGGCGCTGCGTCAACCTCGCGTATCCCCTTGGGTGTTGTGGTGGTGGGCGGACTGCTGTTCTCCCTGGTGCTGACCCTTTTCGTCATTCCGGCCATGTACACCTATCTCAGCGGCAAGAAACGCGGCATTCCGGAATCGCTGCGAACGATGGAGGAGGCGTTGCGGGAGCCGGAGAAGGCGGGGGTGTAGGAGGAAGAGCTGCCAATGTTAGGGCTTGGGGCTTGAATACTCTCCAAATTTGAAAAGTTTTCAAGCCCCGTTCAATGCCCTTCCCAAGCCGCAATCCTCTTCTTTTTTTAAACGCAACTATTGAACATTCAGGCCTGGCAGAGAATCCCAAGCATGCGCTCAAAACTGCACCCGGTAAACAAAATCGGGGGTGAAGCCGAGTTGGTACTGTGTGCTGATGGAATTCATACCCCGGAAATACCGGTAGGTAAATACGTTGCGGCGATTGGTCAGGTTGGTGAAATCCAGGAAAAAGTGATGGGTAAGGCTATGAGCGTTGTAGCGCAAACCCAGTTTGGCATCCCAGCGGAAAAAACCGGGGTATTGTTCGCTGTACGGCCGGGTATTGTCGTACACCTCCGCTCCGGCAGCCATGCTTTGCACCAGATCGATTGGGGTGTACCAGCGCCCGCCCGAGGCGCTGATCTTGGTGTCGGCGGTAAGGGTAAGGCGCGCGCCCAGCGGAAATTCCTTCCCGACCAGCGCATTGACGATGTATTGCGCATCGAAAGCCGTATTGCGCCAGACCCCATCGCTGCCGCGGTACCTTGAGCGAAAGAGCGAGCTCGTAAGCAGGGCATAGAAGCCGTCGCGGTAGGTTTTGGATAGGGTGAACTCGAGGCCGTAATTGCGCCCCTCGCCGGCGCTGTGCAAATTGCTGAAATCCCAGAGTTCGAAACTACTGCCGAAATTGAGCAGGGAGTATCCATCGGGTTGTCGTCGTATGGGCACCCTGATTTGTTGCTGGAAATAGGCTTCGGTGCGCAAACGCCAGCCACTGTCCCATTTTTTCAGCCAGGAAAGCACGACCTGATGGCTGCGCAGGAAGTCGAGCTGTTGGTTGGGCATGGAGCCGTCGGCAGCCACAAAAAACAGGGCCGCCGGGGCTACGGTTTGGCTGTGCAGACCGTAGGCTGCGATGAGGTCGTTGCCATGTGGTAGTTTAAGTTTGAGCGCAGCCCGGGGTTCGTAACTGCTTTTTCCCGATAAGGGCAGGTATTGGGTATGCAGGCCGAGATTGACGGAGTACCGTTTTTTCACTTTGTATTGCATCTGGGCGAAGGCTTCCAGAAGCCATAAGCGGCCGTCGTAGTTGCGCACCGGACTGTATTCCGTAGCAAAGGTACGGGTGTCCAGGCGGGTGTCGATGCCGTTGTTCTGCAGCAAGGCGCCTGCCCGCAGTGTCAGTTGCTTGCTCTGGCGGCGTTGCCAAAGGGAGGAAAGGCGTAGACCGTCTTCCCGGTTGGACTCCTCGAGCCATTGGAAGGGCGCCGATGTGCCCTGAAGTTCCCAGCCCTTGCTGGCCATCTGGTTATGGCAGTATGCCAACACGGTGCGCCAGTACGACAGGGAGTCGATCAACCAATTATACCGGAGTCCGCTGATTACCAGGGAAGAATGCAATTCGGAATCCCGGGTAGGAGGGTGGTAGGGGTTTTCCGGATCTACCTCGGCGCCGCCGACGAAAATGTGGCTTTTGCCGGCCAGCCCGAACAGCGACAGATGGTGCCGGGCTTTGCCGAAATCAAGTTTCCAGTTCATATCCTGGTATTGCGGCACGTAGCTCCCGCCGGCGCGCACGCCCAGGCCATGGAGCAGGTCCACAAAAGAGTAGCGGTAGCCGGCCATAAAAGAACCGTTTTGCCGGCGGGCAAGCGGTCCCTCGGCAGTAGCTTCAACGCCGCTCCAGGCACCTGCCTGACCGGTAAATTCGTATCGCTCTTTATTCCCTGTGCGGAAATTCATATCCATGACCCCGGCAATGGAGTTGCCGTATTCAGCCGGGAAAGCGCCGGTCAGAAAATCCGACTGGCCGAGCAGATTGGGGTTGAGCGCATTAAAGGAGCCCCCTGTATTGCCATAGGTACTCAGGTGGCCGGGATTGGGGATGGGTACGCCTTCAAGGCGCCAAAGCAGTCCGACCGGTGAGTTGCCGCGCACCGCAATGTCATTTTGGTAGTCATCCGTGACGCCGATGCCAGCGAAGTTGCCCGCCATCCGGGCGATATTGCTGCGGCCGCCGCTGTAGCGCGTCACGGTTTCCGGGTTCAGGGAATTGGCGCTCACCTTGGCGAGCCGGTTTACCGGTTTCACCTTGTTCGTACCCGAAATTGTGACGGCGCCAATAGCCTGTAACGCTTCTTCCAGCAGGACGCGTACATCGGCATCTTTGCCTGT
Source organism: uncultured Saprospiraceae bacterium (assembly GCA_964450465.1). Lineage (GTDB taxonomy): Bacteria > Bacteroidota > Bacteroidia > Chitinophagales > Saprospiraceae > M3007. The sequence goes on along the minus strand of CAYVDV010000101.1, from coordinate 23 downwards.
AGTCACCAGGATATCGGGTAAAA
>CAYVDV010000100.1:0-13541 GCA_964450465.1 uncultured Saprospiraceae bacterium | reverse complement strand
AAAATCCACTTCTTCCCGGGTATTGTAATGGGAAAAAGAGAAGCGGACCGTCTTGCGCTCCGGGTCGGCGCCGACCGCCTCCAGCACCGGGCTGGCGTTTTCTGTTCCGCTGGCGCAGGCACTTCCTCCCGAGGCGCTGATCCCGGCGATGTCGAGATTGAGCAGCAGCAGCTCATTCTTGGGCGAAGGAGGAAAAGAAACGCTCAATACGGTGTACAGGCAATTTCCGTCGTAGTCGCCGTTGAATTGAATATCGTTAAAAGCATCCGTCAGGCGTTCCATCATATATTGACGAAGGCCGAGGATATAGTTGCTGCGCGTTTCCATTTCGGCAGTGGCCAGTTCGAGGGCTTTTGCCAATCCCGCTATGCCATACACATTTTCGGTGCCGCCGCGCATATTGCGTTCCTGCGAACCGCCGTCGATAAATGGCTTGATCGAATTCATGGGATTGATATAGATAAAGCCGACCCCTTTGGGTCCGTGAAATTTATGCGCAGCCCCGGATAAAAAATGTACCGGGATTTTTTGCACATCGACCGGGAAGTGGCCAATTGTTTGCACCGAATCGGTATGCAGTAAAGCGCCATATTGCTGGCAAATGGCAGAGCAGCGTTCGAGATCGAGCATGGTGCCGATTTCATTGTTGGCGTGCATGAGCGACACCATGGTTTTGCGATCGCCACCTTCAGCGAGGGCTTGTTCCAGGGCCTCAAGATTTACCCTGCCCCGGGCATCCACCGGCAGCAAGTCTATCGCCACACCGGCTTCCCGGCGCACCGATTCAAGGGGATGCGACACACAGTGATGTTCGGTCGGACTGCTGATGATGCGTTGTACGCCGAGATCGCGAACGGCGCATTTTATAGCCATATTGTTGCTTTCCGTACCACCTGATGTAAAAAACACATCTGCCGTGCCGGCTCCGATACAGCGAGCCACGGTTTTACGCGCCGCCTCCACCAGGGTACGGGCATTCCGCCCTTCCGCATGAATACTCGAAGGGTTCCCATACTGCTCCCGCATGATCGGGATCATGGTGTCCAGGACTTCTTCGGAAATCGGGGTGGTAGCGGCATTGTCGAAATATACTCTTTTCATACGGTGGGCGATGGACGGTTGGCTGGGATGCCGTTTACCGTAGTTCCTGAATATCCTGCATAATTTTCCGGGCCAGGTTATCGGCGATCACGGCAGAACTGCTTTCGGCATAGATCCGGATAATAGGCTCGGTATTGGAAGGGCGAAGATGCACCCATCCGCTTTCAAAGTCAATTTTGAGGCCGTCTTCCGTATTGATCTGTTCGTTGCGGTATTTGTTGGTCAGCGCAGCGAATATTTTGTCCAGGTCAAGGTCGGGTGAGCGTTCCAGTTTGTTTTTGGTCATTTGATATTCCGGATATGTTTTCCGGATGGTGGAGATCTGTTTTCCCGATTGGGCCAGATGACTCAGGAACAGGGCGATACCAACCAGGGCGTCGCGGCCGTAATGCAATTCGGGCAAAATAACGCCTCCGTTGCCCTCTCCCCCAATGATCGCATGCACAGCTTTCATTTTTTCCACCACATTTACCTCACCGACGGCCGCCGCATAATATTGGCCACCGTATTTAAGGGTGACGTCGCGCAGAGCCCGGGTGGAAGACAGGTTGGACACCGTATTTCCGGCGCCGGATTTTGACAGTACGTAATCGGCCACCGCGACCAGGGTATATTCCTCTCCGAACAGTTCGCCATCCTCGCACATGAATACCAGGCGGTCGACGTCAGGATCGACAGCAATACCCAATTGCGCTTTTTGCATCCGGACTTCGGAGGAGAGCTGGCCGAGGTGATCTTTGAGCGGTTCGGGGTTATGGGCGAACTGTCCGTTGATTTCGCCGTTCAGCAGGATAGACTGGCATCCGAGCGCCTCCAGCAAAGGCGGGACAGCCAGTGCGCCGGTGGAATTGATCGCATCCACCACAATGCGATATTGTTTGGCTTTGATGGCGGCAACATCGACCAGCGGCAGCGCGAGAATCTTTTCGATGTGGCGGGCAATGTAGGTGTCATCGGTTCGATAGTCGCCTAGTTTATTCACCGTAGCGTATTCCAGATTGCCCTTGGCTACATAATCCAGTACCGCAGCGCCGTCGGCTGCGCTGATGAACTCACCCTGTTGGTTGAGGAGTTTCAATGCATTCCATTCCCTGGGGTTGTGGCTGGCAGTAAGAATAATACCGCCGCCGGCCTTTTCCATGGGCACGGCAATTTCGACGGTGGGGGTGGTGCTCAGGCCAAGGTCGATTACAGAAATACCCATACTGCGCAGGGTACTGATTACCAGTTGGCTGACGATAGCGCCGGAAATGCGCCCGTCGCGTCCGACCACCACAAGCGGATTGCCGGTAGTATCCAGGATCCACTGGCCGAAACCGGCGGTGCACTCCACAATGTCCTGGGGTGTCAGGTTTTCACCCGGCCGGCCACCTATAGTGCCGCGAAAGCCGGAAATGGATTTAATGAGTGGCAAGGTAAATCTCGAGTTTAGTTAAGTATTGCATTACTACCGGAGGGAGGGAAAATACAGGGGGAGACACAAAAGTAAGCAGGAAATGCGGTCCGGGAAAGCCTTTTTATTTGGCATCTTCGATTTTGGCGCCCAGCGCCGCCCACATTTTGTAATAGATATCGGTATTTTCAAAAATCCCGGAAAAAAGCCCTGCCTGAGGGCCATAGGCGTACACCGGCACCATGGCTGCGGAATGCAGGCGGGTGGTAAAGACCGTTTCAAATCCACGCTTGTTTGCGGAATAATTCAGCGCGGTACCCCCGCATTCATGATCACCGGTTACAATAACCAGCGTTTCTCCATTGGAGGCTGCAAACTCCAGTGCCGCCGACACGGTCTGATCAAAGTCGAGCATTTCAGACTTGAGCCAGCGGGCATCGTTGGCATGCAGCGCCCAGTCGATCTGGCTGCCTTCCACCATCAGAAAAAACCCTTTTTCGCTCCGTTTTTGAAGATACTCGCACACCCTGGCAGTTGCTTCGGGTAAATAGCGCCGACCGGTAGCCGCGGAACCCGGTTCGCGATCGGCGGTAAACAACATAAATGGCGCGGAACCATCCATGGGTAATTTGCGAAAGCTGGTGCCAAACTGCACGGCATAACCCCGCTGCCGGAGTGAATCCAGCAGATTTTTCCGGTCGGGCCGGTCATCGAAATAGCCCCGGCCGCCGCCGACAAAACAATCGATGGCCGTGTGAAGATAGTCTTCCGCAATTCCTTCGGTAAAAGCCCGGATATCCTGATGCCCGATAAAACTGGCTGGCGTGGCATGGGTGGCAGAGCAGGTGACGACCATGCCGGTGGCCCAACCACGCCCGTCGAGCTCTTCCAGGATGGTCCGGCAGGGTCCGTAATCGGGAGGAACCACACCAATGGCCCCGTTTTTCGTCTTCTGGCCACAGGCAAATGCCGTAGCTCCGGCTGCAGAGTCGGTTACCCGCTCATCGTAAGAATAGCTTTTGTGAAAACCGACTACTGGAAAGCGCTCCCAGACCGACTTCCCGACGCCCTTCCAATAAATACCGGCGGACACTTGCGGGGTGGCCATACCATCGCCGATAAGCAGGATGATATTTTTGGGCCGTTCCGCCACGGGAACGGGCAACGCAGTGCCGGGCATGGTATTGGTTGAACGGCAGGCCCAAAAAAGCAGCAGAGCAGGCAGCAGAATCCGAGGCAGCATCGTTGTATAAAATTAGACTAGAAGTCCGTCCTGCATTTCCAGGCAGCGGTCTGACAGGTCGGCAAGTTCTTTGTTATGTGTGACAATCACAAAAGTTTGACCATATTCATCCCGCAAACGGCGGATAAGTTGGTGGATATCCCGGGAAGCGGCGCTATCCAGGTTTCCAGTAGGTTCGTCGGCAAAGATAATATCCGGTTGGTTTATTAGTGCACGGGCCACGGCTACGCGTTGTTGCTCGCCGCCGCTAAGTTCTGTAGGCTTGTGCTGAAGGCGATGCGCCAGACCGAGGTAATCGAGTAGTTCGGAAGCGCGTTTTTTCACCTCGCTGTCTGCTTTTTTCTGGATCAGGGCCGGAATGCTCACATTTTCCAGCGCTGAAAACTCCGGTAGCAGGTGGTGAAATTGAAAGACAAAACCGATATGCCGGTTCCGGAACGCCGCCAACTGACGCGCGCCCAGTTTGCGAACCAGTGTCTGGTTGATCTCCACCTCTCCCTGGTCGGCGTAATCGAGCGTGCCCAGAATATGCAGGAGCGTGCTTTTACCCGCGCCGGACTTCCCGACGATGCTAACGATCTCGCCCCGGGAAACCTCCACGTTCACCCCTTTCAAAATCTGTAACTGCCCGAAGGCTTTGTGAATATTCTTAGCCTGTAAAACCATTTTATACAACCCAATTTCCGGATGATCAGAGTCAAAACCAACACAAAACGCGGCAAAGATAGTCTTCGATGTTTCCATTACCGGGAAATTTGATAAAAACATCATCGTTCCCGTTGACTTTAAAAAGCGCATCTGCCTTACTTTCGCCGACCGAATTGTTTTTTCAGGACCAACGTATGAAAATCCTACAACTCTGCAAGAAGTTTCCATTTCCCCTCAAAGACGGGGAAAGCCTCGCAGTTACCTATATGGCCAGGGCCTTTCATGAGCTGGGTAGCGACGTAACGCTCCTCGCCATGAACACGACCAAGCACTGGTTCGATACCGGGCTGCTTCCGGAAGAGTTCAACCACTACCAGGCTATTCATACGGTAACTATCGACAACCGTATCCGGCCCGCCGCCGCACTGGCTAATTTGTTCTCCAATCGTTCGTACCATATTGAGCGCTTCAAAAACGAGGAATTCGCCCATAAACTGACCGAGCTCTTAAAGCACAACCGTTATGATGTAATTCAACTGGAAACCCTTTACCTGACGCCTTACATCCCCCTTATCCGGCAGCACAGCAACGCCCTTATTGCCCTGCGCACGCATAACGTGGAACACGAAATCTGGGAGCGGGTTGCCGCAAACAGTGCGTTCCTCAAAAAATGGTACCTGAATATTATTACCCCCCGCCTCAAGCAATTTGAAACGGAACAGTTAAACCGCTGCGATTTACTGATCGGCATTACCGAACGCGATGTGGAACAATTCCGGCGCCTGGGACTGCAAAAACCGGCCGTGGTAAGCCCGATCGGGTTGGATTGCCGCGATTATACCAGAGACGACAGTTGTTTCCGGCAACCGCTCCGGCTGGGTTTTATCGGCTCGCTCGACTGGATGCCGAACGCCGAGGGGCTGGCCTGGTTCCTGGACAAAGTATGGAAGCCCCTGCTGGCGCCGGCTTTCCCAGAACTGGAATTCCACATCGCCGGCCGGAATACGCCGGAGTGGCTCAGGCAACTCGATCTGCCGGGAGTGAAGGTACACGGTGAAGTACCCAGTGCCGTTGATTTCATCAACCGGCATGCCGTGATGGTGGTCCCGCTATTGGCCGGCAGCGGTATGCGCGCCAAGATCCTGGAAGGCATGGCACTGGGCAAGGTTATCCTTTCCACGACCATTGGTCTGGAAGGGATTGAAGCCCGGCACCAAAAAGAAGCTCTGGTAGCAGACAAACCGGAAGACTTTTACGAGGCTGTCCGATGGTGCTACGCGGAAGGATACAAGCTGGCAAACCTGGGCCAGCGTGCCCGGCTGTTTTGTGCGGAGAACTTCGATAATCTCCAGGTTGCCAGGCAGTTGTTGCAAACCTACCGCAGTATGCGGCCAAAGCAACCGGTGGCAGTTTAAACATCTGCCTAACACTTATCCACATCTTTATCCCCAATGTGCAGTGGATAACTTCACCGCCGCACATCTGCCGTTTTCTCCAACCCAAAGTTATCTTTGCCCGACGGATCGGGGGGCTGTCTCCCGCCACATTGGATATTATGCAAATCACCTACTACGGCCATTCCTGTTTTTTGGTGGAAACCGGCGGCAAGCGCCTGCTGTTCGACCCCTTTATCACGGGCAACCCGCTGGCAAGCGCCATTGATCCCAAAAGTATCCGTTGCGATTTCATCCTGCTTACGCATGCGCACAGCGATCATGTGGGCGATGTGGAGACCGTGATGCAAAACAATCCCGAGGCGCTCATCGTCGGTATCTGGGAGATCCACGCCCATTATGCCGCCAAGGGATACAATACGCATCCCATGAACAAGGGCGGTTGGTGGAGCTTCGATTTCGGGCGGGTGAAAATGGTCAATGCAGTGCACAGCAGCAGTTTTCCGGATGGCAGCTATGCCGGCGAGCCGGTCGGCTTTGTCATCGAGTCGCCCAACGGGTGTTTCTACATCGCCGGTGATACCGCGCTGACCCTGGACATGAAACTGATCCCGATGATCTGTCCCAAACTGAGCCTGGCTATTCTCCCGATCGGCTCCAATTTTACCATGAATATATCCGATGCCGTCATCGCCAGCCAGTTTCTCGAGTGCGATCGCATTATCGGCTGCCATTACGATACCTTCGGCTTTATCAAAATTGACCATGACGCTGCCAAGGCCGCATTTCAGGAAAAGGGCAAAGAATTGATCCTCCTGCCCATCGGCGTACAAAAAGCGTTTTAAGCATTCTACCAGCCATGAATAAAATTATCACTATCGCCAATCAGAAAGGCGGCGTCGGTAAAACCACCACCGCCATCAATCTCGCCGCTTCGCTGGCGATTTTGGAAAAGAAGGTCCTGTTGATCGATGCGGACCCCCAGTCCAATGCCTCTTCCGGCGTGGGTGTGGTTACCAGCGAAGAAACGATGAGCCTCTACGATTGCCTGGTCAACGACGCAGACCCCCGGGAAGCGATCATGGCCACGGAAACGCCTAACCTTTGGCTGCTGCCGGCAAGCATCAACCTCGTCGGCGCAGAAGTGGAACTGGTGAACAAACCCAAACGCGAGTACATCCTGCGAGACATCGTAAAAAAAGTGCAAAAGGAGTACGATTTTATCTTTATCGACTGCCTCCCCTCGCTGGGCCTGATCACTGTAAACGCACTTGTAGCTGCCGACACGGTATTGATCCCCGTGCAGTGCGAGATGTTCTCCTTCGAAGGATTGTCCAAACTGAAAAACACCATTGCACTGGTGAAGCAGAGTTTAAATCCCCAACTTCAGGTGGAAGGCCTGCTGATTTCCATGTACGACAGCCGCCTGCGCCTGGCCAATGCAATCGTGGAAGAAGTACGCAACAGCAGCAATGATTATGTCTATGAAACGATCATCCACCGCAACTCCCGCGTGGCAGAAGCACCCATGCAGCACGTGCCGGTAGCGATGTATGATGTAAACAGCAAAGGCGCCGTTAATTTCTTCAACCTCGCGGAGGAGTTTTTGCGGCGAAACCGGAACTAAAATGGCAAAAAAGTTAAATAAAGCAGAATTTGGCAAGGGTATCCGCGCCCTGCTGTCCAACCCGCAGGAGCTGGAGCAGGCGGTACAGGAAAACCCGCAGGAAGTGGTGCGGGAGTTGACGCATTCCGTCGCCATGCTGCCGATCAACCAGATTGAAGCCAACCCGTTCCAGCCACGGACCGAGTTCGACCAGACAGCGTTGGACGAACTGACGGACAGCATCCGGGTGCACGGGCTTATCCAGCCTGTAACCGTGCGCCGGCTGCACGACAAGGCCTATCAACTCATTTCCGGCGAACGCCGCTTCCGGGCCAGCCAAATGGCCGGGCTCACGGAAATTCCCGCCTACGTCCGCCTGGCTGACGACCAGCAGATGCTGGAAATGGCCCTCATCGAGAATATCCAGCGGCAGGACCTTAATGCAATCGAAGTAGCGATTTCCTACCAGCGGCTCAAAGAGGAGTGCAGCCTGACCGATGAATTGCTGTCGGAACGCGTGGGCAAACAGCGCAGCACCATCACCAACTACCTCCGGCTGCTCAAGCTTCCGGTGGATATCCAGCATGCCATTAAAGACGGCCAGTTGAGCATGGGCCATGCCCGCGCCCTGGCCGGGGTGAACGATATCGCCTTCCAGTTGTCCCTGTTGCGGCAGATCATCCAGGAAGGGCTTTCGGTGCGCGCCGTTGAAACACTGATCGCCCGGCATCAGGAAGACCGCGCCAATAAAAAAGGCAAGGCCGACAAGCGCCTGCCCGACCACCTTCGCACGATCCAGGATCAGTTCCGCGCGTTTTTCGGGGCTAAAGTGGACCTCAAACGCAACGAAAAAGGGAAAGGCCAACTCGTGGTTAAATTCGAGAACGATGCCGAACTGAACCGCTTGATCGATCTGATCGAGAACAAGTAATTGTTATACGGCAAATTCAAGTACGAATTCTGCCGCACGCTGCCCCTGCCGCTCCACAACCATGTGTTCCGGCAGGGGCAGCATTTCAGTAAGGGTGAGCGTACCGTTTCCCTGCTGAAGTAGTTTTTGGAACAGAAGGATCAGCGCCGGACTGTCCCGGTCAAAAAACTGCGGTTTCGCTCCGCGAAAATGGGCGAAGAAATAACGGGGCGCCTGCCATCCCTCCAGTTGTTTCCGGATCCGATCAAAAAAGTCAAAGGAGGAATCGCTGTCCTGCAACCATTGTTTCCAGACTTCCGGCTCGATAGCCCAGGCCTCCCGGGCCAGCACCAGATTCCGGTACACATAGCGTTTCCGGTGACGCACTCCCCCCTCCGGCAGCGGCGCCCACAGATTTTCCGGCAACAGCGCGTCGAGCGAAACATACGGAACGCCCAGATTCCACAACAACTGCATGACCGGCGGCCGGGTTGCCGGCGCTTCCAGCCCCAGTTCCGTCAGATGCAGGAACCTTGCGCCGGACCGGTCGCGCAAGCGAAAACGCTCCTTATCCCGGAAAACCTCCAGATTTCCCAGCAAAAAAGGCTGCGCCCCGGAAGCCGTCCGCACACGCCCGCCGGGAACCTGCAGGGCAGATTCGGAAAGCGGCGGTTGAAAATTCGCGTTGAAATAGCCTTGCCAGGGAAAAGGCAGCGCCAGCGCGTCGCCGGGCGAATTGAGCCAGTCACTCACCGCCTTCGTTGCATCTGGTGAAAACAAATGCAACCAGCGGGCAAATAATTTGCCGCCACCCGGAAACAAACCGTTGATTACGGCATGCCACTGCCCGTTTTCCCAAAACAGTTGTACTAAGGCCCCGATCTTGTCTGGTTGCGCGAAATTGTCCGGCAAGCGGGAGGCCAAGCCGGAACTTTTTTTGCGCCCCGTTGTAAATGCCCGGCTAAAAGCGAGAAAGTCAAGGGTTTCACCCGGCCGCAGGACCTCCGACAGGGCGGTCCAAACACCCGCCCGGGCATCCGGTAAATACCGGGCAGGTCGTTCGCGCCAGCAATCAGCCAGTTGCCCGGCCAGCTGTTCCCATACCACATCCGGAACTGCAAACGAAACCGGCTGCTCCACATCTTCATAGAACAGCTGTTCCACCGGAATTGGTGGCAAGGGCCGGCCATGTGCCTGGAAATATTGTTTGAGTTGTGCCCCGGTCGCTGTTTGCAGGGCCCGGGCCTCTTGCGGCGTCTGGAAGGGCAGTACCCTTGCCGCCCCGCGCAAGCCCTGCAACAGAGCCGCCGTCTCCGTAAGCAAAGGCGCATCCGGTAAAAACGCAATGAAACGATAGAGCCCCCCGCACCAATCGGGCGACAAACCGCGCTCGGGCAACACCCACTCCAACAGGCCGAGACCAATAAGGTCCAGCACGTATTTCTCCAGCGCAGATTGAGCCGCATCGACGGCATCAGCCAGGCGTTGAAGCATATCGGCAAAAGTCAGTTTCCGCTTGTGCTCCAGCAGCAGGTTTATGCAAAATTCCAGCAAGGGGTTGGAGTCAGACTCCTGAAACGATTCGGTTTCTCCGTTAAAAAACAGCCAGGTGTATTGCTTTTGTCCGGACCGAACGATGCAGGGATTGAGTTCGACCTCCAGGTGCCGGTAAAATGCCGGCTCGTCCAGCAGCACATCGTACAAGGCTTCCAACAGGGCGACATTGGGGCTCACGGCGCTTTTCCCAAAATCAACCGTTCCGCGGTCTGCACCCGGTTCCTTGCCGGCTCGCCGGATGGAAACGGTCGTAAAATGGCTAAGCGGAGAGGTTTTGGTCGCCATGCGCGAGGCGTATTGCAGCACTGACAAGGCCGTCTGGCGTTCTTTTTTTGTGAAGCTTTCTACCGGCTTTTCCTTCCACCCGGGTAAATGCGCAAGCAGGGAATGGCTGGCAAACAACAGGGCGCGTTGGAAAGTCTCGTCGCCAGCGATTTCCTGCAGGACCCGGAACCCGTTTTCCAGGGCATCCCGGTACTTTTCGCGGTAATGCCGGGAAGGCAAATCCAATGCCGTTTCCGTGTGCCGGCAGTCTTTTATCGCCCGGACAAGTCCGGCCATTTCCGGATCCGCTCCCGGCAATGCCCAGGCTTCCAGTTGTTCTTCCGGTGGCAATTTCCCTTTTTGAAAAAAGGCTTTTCGCGCATTGTACACGGCAGTGCGAAGGGGTGAGGGCTCCAGTGCGGACAAAGCGTTATCAAACGCATCCCGGGCCAGTTTGACCGCTGCACTGTGGAGCGCCTGTGCCAGTTGAATATCACCCTCCACCGGTTTCCAGTCGGCGGACAGGCCTTCCAATCGCGCGAAAGGCAACCCTGCCGCGCGAATCAGCATCAATGGAAAAACAAGAGGTACAGGCATCGTTGGCGAAGGAAACAAAATTCGGGCATTCCACTTTTACCCAGGCTATGAAAAATATCGCACTTGCCATATTGTTGCTCGGCAGCCAACTGGCTATTTGCCAGCGGGAATGGGACGCAAAGCCGTTTTCGTTTGGCGTTTCTGTCGGTGCTGAATTTCAGACGCTGAATCTGGCGCTGTTGCCGGAACGTCCGGGCGCCCCGTACGTTCATGTGCCCCACCCTACCGGCAGCGGCGCCGGACTTGGCATTTGGGGCCAATGGCCGTTGTTACCGCGCTTTTATATGCGACCGGCCTGCCAGTTTTCCTACACCGCCAATAGCCTCGAGTTTGAATCGGCAGACGGGCAGCGCAGTCGCAACCGGTTCGCGTTTGCCGACCTTGAACTTCCCCTGCATTTTATCCTGGCCGACCAGTTCAAACACCTGCCGGTAAAAGGGCTGATCCTCTTTGGCGGCCGGGTTTCCTGGAACATGGCAGCCGGGAGCACCAGCGCCGATCTGCGTTTTTTGCCCGAGCGCATTGGCCTCGATATCGGGATCGGCGCCGGATTTGAGTGGGGGAAATGGGGAATCCAACCCGAACTGGTCTATTCCTACGGACTGAACAACAGCCACGATTTCCACAACAGCCCCTACGATTGGGCAGTGGGCCGGGTAGTGCGCGACCGGCTGAGTCTGCGGGTGTTGCTGGAACTTGACTAGAAGCCATCTCAAAACACCTGCCGGGCTGAAAGGATGTCTAGTGGCGCGTTCCAAGGATAAACTCCGCCGCCCCATCCAGTTCCTCATAAAAGTCCTCTCCATACTTCCGCACGATCGCTTCCCGCAAAAACCGGTACACCGGCATTTGTTCTTTTTCGCCCAGGGTGCAGGCCGCGGAGCAAATATCCCAACGGTGGTAGTTCAGCGCTTCGAAGCCAACTTCCTCGTTTTTTTCGATGCGAATGGGATACAAATGGCAGGAAATGGGTTTCTGAAAATCCGTAACTCCGGCGCGAAAGGCTTGTTCGATCCCGCACTGGGCTACGCCGCTGCTATCGAGCGTCATGTAGGCGCAGGGACCGTTGTCCACAAGCGGGGTGCCCCATTCTTCCGCTTCCGGAAACCAGATATAGCGGCCCTGTTCTTCCAGAGCCTTGATCCCGGCGGGACTCAAAAACGGTTTTATCTTTTCAAAAATGGCTTCCAGCACGGGCAATTCCGCTTCCTCGAGCGGCGCGCCCGAGTCGCCTTCCCAGCAGCAGGCTCCCTTGCAGGCATTGAGGTTGCAAATAAATTGCGATTCGACGAGATCGTCACTTACTAGTTTATCCTGTACAATGATCATAGGTAGCGGTAAAGAGGGCGCTTCAGCCCGTTAACTTGCGCAGGGCTTCCTGCATTTTTTTTCGGGTTTCGCGTTTTTGCAGCGCCGATGGCGGCACGGCCCGATCCTGGCAATCCGTCAGGCTGCAGCGTTCGCAAGTCACGTTTACGGTTTGCAGGGGAATTTTCGGGTCGTTCCAAAAATGGATCACCTGTCTCGCCTTGTCGTCGAGCAGGATACCCAGTGTCACGCTGACGTTGCGGTCCACAGTCGGGTATCCGGGTTTGGCAACGGCGACGCAGAGGTATTCCTCGTTGGAGTCGGCAAACAATGCGCGCTGCACACCGGAAAGAGGCCGGGTATGGTCGCCGCTTTGATCCTGATACGCCTGCAGGTCGCGGAGCAGAGATACCGACAGCCAGCGCCGGCAATAGTGCTCGTCAAGCCCGGAGGCATGGGGTTGGTGGCGCCGGTTGAGGTGCAATTCCTTGTCGATATCGAATTTGTTTTTTTCCAGGTCGTGAATAAACCGGAGGAAAAACACTTTATGCAGGTCGAAGTCGAGCGACAACACATTGAAGCGCTGGAACAATACCTCGGGGCTGGCCTGGTACTTGGCCATCAGTTGCAGCAAGTATTGTTCATTCCAGGCGGGTTGCTGAAAAAAGGCCCGCAAGTCGCGGACGAAGGCATGGCGATTTACCAGCAGGGCCACGGCGAAATAGGCGGCCTTATAATTGTTGAGCACCTCTTCGAAGGAGTTGACCCGGAGTAGAGTGGATGCCAGGGGGCGCTCTTTTAGTTGCAGCACATTAAACCCCAACTCTTTGGCCAGTTGAAAGGCGCGCTGGCGTTCGTTAAGGCGGCTGTTTAGCCAAAATATGCGCTTTTGCGGATTAAAAACAGAGCGCATGCTCTTTAGTTCCGGATATTGGTCCAGCCCTTGCATGTCGATGCGGTAGCCGAACTCCGTGAGCAGCAGCTCGGCCAGCAACTGGGCCGGGACGCCGCCGTTTTCCGGAAGGTGATGCATTTGCACGAACGCGTCAGCTGCCCGCTCGATATCTTCAAAATAATTCATGTGCAGCTCCTGATAGGCGCGCAGGGCGGCAAAGAAAAAGTTTTCGTCGCGCAGCGAATAATTGCGGGCGATCTCAAGCAGGGCGGAGATGAAGGCGTTCACCCGGTCGGGCGCCCGGGCGATGATCTCCACGACCTGCTGGACCTCGATGCCGAAAAGATCGAGGGGCAATTCATTCAGGAAGTTGCTTTGGAGCAGGTCGCCCAGCGGCGCGTATTGCTTGGTCAGTTCGGGAGAAGCCAGAAACTCGGGCGTAATGCCGAGCGCTGCAGCCAGTTTGTGCAGATTTTCCGGCTGCGGGTATTTTTTTCCTTTTTCAATCTCGTTGAGGTAAGAGACGGAAATACCCGTTTGTTTGCTGAGCTCTTCAAAGTTCCAGCCCCGTTCCTGGCGAAACTGGCGGACTTTGAGTCCGAGGACGATCCGTTGTTGCTGGGTT
>CAYVDV010000099.1:0-13564 GCA_964450465.1 uncultured Saprospiraceae bacterium | reverse complement strand
ATATACGAAAATGCGGCTGGTTTTGGTAAGGCAGGAAATGCCATTGGAGGTTTCACCTTCCAGTTTAGCGATGGCTGGTGGAAGTTTGGACAAACCAGCAATCTGGATATTCACGACAACAATGCGTCCTGGTCGAATGGAGGCTATCTTAGCGACTATGTGCCGGGAGAGAATAATATGAATGAGGAGTGGTTTGGTATATGTTCCAAAGGACCTACTAACGAGCGAGGCCTGTACCATTTGTATCCTCGTGCAGCCTATTATGCCTTGAAAGAGGTCCATACCCTGAATCCATATCGCAGCGGGACTACGCTGGAGTCCATAAACACCCACTTTGACAATATCCATTTGGAGGACGCAGTCATAAAGGCTCGGGGGGACAAGGCTGCTTTGGAAAGCGAGCAGACCGGCAAGATACACCTTAGCCGTTTGAGCGCCGAGCTAACCACCTTCAACACCGGCGGTAGTTTGATAAGCACGCCGGAAGAGCCAGACCCCAATGCGGAAGTATATCCCAATCAATTGGGCTTCGACCACATGCAGTCTTTTTTTGTAGGTGTGGCTGCAAATCCGGCGCCAAACCTGCGAGCTAACGTGGAATTGAACGTACTGGGCAACGTGGCGCAAAACCCGATCAATGAAATATTTTACGAAAACCGGGGGCGACCTGTAGTAGTCAATACCAACAACGGGCCTGTTCAACTGCGCGATGCAAACCGGGTTCAGGTTTACCGTGCAGATGTCAGCTGGAACCATAAAGACTTCGACCTTACAGGCTTCTACCGCACCGGCCATTATCACTGGGGGTACGAAGGTGATTTCTTTGGCTTGTATCCGGAGGCTAATTACGGTCCCAATATCGACATTTACAACGGCCAGGCGCCGCTCGGTTTCGAGTTGGATGGCAAACGGAAGTTGAAGGGTTTAAGCATAGCCATGGGGCCTGAATTATGGTGGGGGGCTAACCCTGCCGTCTTGGTCAAGTATAGCCGAAAGGTTGCAGGTTTTGATCTGACAGGTATTTTCCATGAGGATTTGGAACAGCGCGGTACCACCGAAAGTTCTTTTGCGATACCTATGCCAAAAACGCGCAGGGCAACGCTGCATGCAAAAACGAAATTGGGCGGCCTTGGGCTTGAAGTAGGCGGAATATGGGGCGGGCAACCCCTTATCGGCAGGACTTTCCAGGTTGCAGTTGGCGAAAGAGACGATATCGCCATCTATCAGGATCAAATCCAGTCTAAAGATAACTGGGGTGGGAAGTTGAAGCTAACCTTTTCAAAAGGAAGGATCAACTGGTATGCCCAAACCGCGGCAATGGCCCTCGTAGCGAATGGTGGCGCCGACTATACCAAAACATTTACCGGCTGGCGCCTGAAAGACAGTGGAAGCGGAAATCAATATAACTTCCTGAGCGGATTTACCTATGGAATAGGCGATTTTCAGATTGCGCCCAACTTTTTGTGGCAGCGACCGATAGAAGGCCCCATACCTGGTGATGTACAGGCCCCCGGCAGATCCCGGAATATCCTGGATGACCCGTTTTCCGTACGCGCAAACCGCGAAACCGTAGCCGGCGAACTTCTGATCACCTACGATCCTACCCCTGCTACCTGGATGTATGAATGGGATAACGACAGGGCAGAAGACGCCCATCTTGCAGTAAGTGCAGGCTTCGTTTACCGGCACCTGCCTACCATTCAGGATGCTGCTATCGGTATTCTTCCAGACGGCCGCACAACATTTGCTTTCCCGGGCTCTACGCCTGCGCAGGACTTGTGGGAGTCGTATGCGCGTATCGTGTCCAAGATAAATCCAGATTTCGGATTTATTGCCAATACCTATGTCGGCAATGCCCAGGCCAACGGCAATGACCCCAGAACCATCCAGCGCTTTGGCATCGATTTGCGGATGATTTACAAGAAAATCAAACTTACTTCCATGGTGAAAATCAACGATTGGGGGCCTTACGATTATCACCGCGACTTCAACCTTACTTTCCCCCAACAATTTATTCTGGATATTTCCACCACCCTTGGCAAGCCGCTCTGGTTTGATCTGCCGAATACAAAAATAGGCGTGCAGGGCACCTACCGAACCCTGAATCAATATTCTCCCCGCTACTGCCCAGTTCAGTTCATCAATGCAGACGGCGTGTTGGAATGTAATCCCAAGGCGCCAGGGTTTGGCAACGGCAACGAATGGGAAATCCGGACGTATATACACATCAACATCTTTCAGTAAGCTACACCATTAATAAAAAGTCAACCGATGAAGAATAAATATTCCTATACAATCCTCTGTCTTTTTTCGGCCTGCGTCGTACTTTTTACAAGTTGTAAAAGGGATCTGGACGAGTTGGATCCTGCTACCTATCCTACAACCGCCGAAGTTTTTATAGATGGCTTTAGCCCGGATATGGGCTATGCCGCTTTTGGCGGTTCGGATGTAAGAGCTTTTGATGTAGATAAAGAGGTGAAATACAAAGGGACAGCCTCCATGCGTATCGCAGTTCCGGATTTTGAAGACCCCGCCGGAGCTTATGCCGGTGGCGTATATTATTCCAAAACCGGGCGCGACCTCTCGGGTTATAACGTCTTGACCTTCTGGGCTAAAGCTTCCAAATCAGCTACTATTGACCTGCTTGGATTTGGCAATGACCTGGGGGAAAACAAATACCAGGCTGCCATCACCGATGTGGCAGTGAATACCAACTGGAAAAAATACTACATTCCTATCCCCGATCCCTCCAGGCTTACCGCAGAGCGGGGTCTGCTGTTTTTTTCAACAGGCCCGGAAGATGGCAAGGGGTACACGTTTTGGATCGATGAGGTACAGTTCGAAAACCTGGGAACAATAGCCCATGCCCGCTCCGGGATAATGAATGGGGAGGATGTAACGGTAGCAGCAGAAACCGGAAACACCTACACTGTCGGGGCTTTCGCTTCATTCAACCTGCCGAACGGTGTGGACCAAAGGGTTGAAGCGTCGCCGGCTTATTTTGCGTTTGCTTCGTCGGCCCCGGGCATTGCCGAAGTCAACAATGCTGGTTTGGTAACCGTGTTAGACGCCGGTACTGCCGTAATCAGCGCTACGCTGGCCGGAACGCCGGCTCAGGGCTCCCTGAAAATCGTATCTTCAGGAGCACCCATCTTGCCCCAATCGCCCGCTCCTACACCTTCCGTACCGGCGCAAGACGTAATTTCAGTCTTTAGCAACGCGTATACCAATGTTCCGGTGGATTTCTTTAACGGCTATTGGCAATACTCTACCGCACAAACCTTCGATATACAGGTAAATGGCGACGACATCAAGCGTTACACCCAACTCAACTTTGTTGGTATTCAGTTTACTACGCCGACGATCAATGCCACATCCATGACGGATTTTCATATCGATATCTGGACACCGGACCCTGTTGTTCCCTCTACGGTATTTAAAGTACTGCTGGTTGATATCGGCGCGGATGGCTCTTTTGGCGGATCAGACGATTCATCCTATGAAATTACCATCAACGGGTCGATGCTCGCATCGAAATCCTGGGTAAGCCTGGACTTGCCTTTTTCCAGCTTTCCCGGCCTGAAATCAAGGTCACATCTGGCTCAGATTGTACTTTCAGGCGATTTGCCTAATCTGTTTGTAGACAATATTTATTTTTATAAGGATGGCGGCAGCGGCCCAAGTGGCCCGACAGTGGCTGCTCCGGCCCCTGCCCAAAATCCCGCGAACGTCATTTCTGTTTTCAGCGATGCCTATACTAATATCGCAGGCACCGATTTTAACCCCAATTGGGGGCAGGCTACCGTCGTTACACAGGAGCTGATCGCCGGCAACAACACCTTGCGCTACGCCGGCCTGAATTATCAGGGCATCCAACTGGGCAGCAGCCAAAATGTATCCGGGATGGGTTATTTGCACCTCGACTTCTGGACCAGTAATTCCTCTTCACTCAATGTTTATTTGATCAGCCCGGGACCCCAGGAAAAAGCTTATGCGCTTACCGTACCAACAACAGGATGGTCAAGCATCGATATCCCCCTTTCTGCTTTTTCAGGGGTCGACCTGAGTGATATCATTCAGCTTAAATTTGATGGAAACGGCACGATTTATCTGGACAATATTTTCTTTTATAAAGCCGGTAGCGCTACAGAACCGGCGACGGCAGCCCCTGCGCCCACCTTGCCCCAGGCGAATGTCATTTCCTTATTCAGTGAGGCCTACAATAATGTCCCGGTGGATACCTGGAGAACAAATTGGTCCTCTGCCGTTCTGGAAGATGTAACAGTAGCGGGCAATGCGGTGAAAAAATATTCAGCGCTCGATTTTGTAGGAATTGAAACCGTGGCCAATCAGATTAATGCCTCCACCATGACGCATTTTCATATTGATGTCTGGTCTGCCAATTTTACGTTTTTTGGCTTGAAACTGGTGGATTTCGGGGCCGATGGTGCTTTTGGCGGTGGCGATGACGTTGAGCATCAACTCAACTTCGACATGCCCGCAAAGGGGCAATGGATCAGTTATGATATTCCATTGAGTGATTTTACAGGGCTTGTCACACGCGGTCATATGGCCCAATTTATTTTGGTTGGGCAGCCCACCGGAGCAAGCACCGTGTATGTGGACAATTTGTATTTCCATAATTAAACCCATTCTCGCATTCTATAAACATCATACCATGAAGTATTCAACTATAAAGATCCTTGGACCCCGTCTTGTAAACAGCATGCTGGGGACCGTAATGATTGTGAGTCTGAGCTGCTGTAACGTGGATAAAAATCAAATGCTCGAGCAGCGCAACTGGCAGCTGGTTTGGAGCGATGAATTCGAAGGGCCTGCCGGAGATGCCCCTGACGCTTCCAAATGGAAATTTGATATCGGAACAGGAAGCAATGGCTGGGGTAACCAGGAATTGGAATATTATACCGATCGCACAGAAAATGTGGCTTTGGACGGGGAGGGTAACCTGAAGATAACGGCAAGGCGGGAGGCATTTTCCGGCTCAGCCTTTACCTCCGGGCGGATCAAAACCCAGGGATTGTTTGAGCAAACCTACGGACGGTTTGAAGCCCGGCTTAAAACACCTTACGGCCCGGGCATATGGCCCGCCTTTTGGATGCTGGGGGCCGATATTGAAACTACAGGTTGGCCGCTTTGCGGCGAGATAGATATTATGGAATTGCGTGGGCAGGAACCCAATATCATCAACGGCACCGTCCATGGCCCAGGATACTCCGGTGGCGCATCCATCACCCAAACCTACGGTTTTACAGATCAACGCTTTGATACGGACTTTCACGTTTTTGCCGTCGAGTGGGGCGAGAATTATATTGACTTTTTCGTTGACGAAACGCTTTATAAACATCTTACGCCGGATCAACTGACCGGCGAATGGGTATTCGACAGCCCTTTCTTTATCATTTTAAACCTGGCTGTCGGAGGAAACTATGTAGGCTTTCCCACGTCACAAACACCTTTCCCTCAAACGATGACCGTAGATTATGTGCGGGTTTACCGGGAAGCAAATTGATCTTCTTTGCCGGGAAATCAACGCCCTTTTCTTTTAAGAAGAAACTAATTGATGAACGATAAAATGGCACAGGAAGAAAAAATCGTGCACCTGGATTCGGAAAAAATAGACGGAGAGCAGTTTTACAAAATTTCCAATGTCGATGAACTGCGTCCGTTTTTCATGAGCATTGTGAGCGACTCTAATCACTGGATGTTTATTTCCAGCAATGGGGGCCTCACCGCCGGCAGAAAAAACGCCGAATATGCTTTGTTTCCGTATTATACCGATGACAAGATTACCGAGTCTGCAGAGATCACCGGGAACAAGTCCATTTTTCAGGTTTTCAAAAACAATGAAATTGTTGTTTGGGAGCCTTTTTCAGCGCGTTTTGAAGGGAAGTTTGAAATCAGCAGAAATCTGTACAAAAATGTGTTTGGCAACAAAATCATCTTTGAAGAAGTCAACCACGATCTAAAACTTGTTTTTCAGTATCAATGGAACTTCAGCAACGAGTTTGGTTTTGTGAAGAAGAACAAGCTCGTCAATCTTTCGGATGAACTGCTCCGAATAAAGGTATTAGACGGCATTCAGAATATTGTTCCTTACGGCGTTGGAAGCGAACTTCAAAACAGGGCAAGCAATCTGACTGATGCGTACAAACGCAGCGAACTGGAAAAAGCATCGGGCCTGGGAATTTATGCACTTAGCGCCATCATCGTGGATAAAGCCGAGCCCAGCGAAGCGCTCAAGGCCAATGTGGCTTTCTCGGTCGGTTTGGAAAACCCGAAACATTTGCTGTCTTCACTTCAACTTAAAAGCTTCAGAAAAGGCAGTGATGTAGTTCCGGAGGAGGATATCAAAGCGGAAAAAGGCGCTTATTTTGTTTGCGCGGACATAAACCTTTCTCCAGGCGCCAGGAAAGAATGGATGATCGTTGCCAATGTCAATCAAAACCAATCGGCAATTATTCGCTTGATGGAATCCATTAAAAGCGATAAAAACCTCGGGGCGCGCATACAAAAAGACATTGATCTCGGAACGGAAAACCTGGTGAAGCTGACGGCTTCGGCAGATGGATTGCAGTTCAGTGAAGACACACTCCGGGATTCGCGGCATTTTTCCAATGTGCTTTTTAATATAATGCGCGGTGGGATTTTTGATGAAAACTATCAGATTGAGCGATGGGATTTTTTAGTTTACCTGGAAAAAGCCAATCGCCCGGTTTTTACGGAAACCAGCGATCTGCTCCGGCAGCTCCCGGCCAGTTTTTCTCTTTTTGATGTAAAGGTTTTTTTGAAAGGCACTGAAAATCCCGATCTTATTCGCCTGGCCACGGAATATTTACCCTTAAAATTCAGCCGGCGGCACGGCGACCCTTCCCGTCCATGGAATAAGTTTTCCATCAATACCCGAAGCGAGGTCGATGGTTCTAAAATTTTGGATTATGAGGGAAACTGGCGGGATATCTTTCAGAATTGGGAAGCGCTTGCGCACTCTTACCCCGAGTTTATTGCGGGCATGATTTTTAAATTTCTCAATGCCTCGACCTTTGATGGCTATAATCCCTATCGTATAACCAAAGACGGGTTCGATTGGGAAACCATAGAGCCGGACGATCCCTGGTCGTACATCGGCTATTGGGGGGATCACCAGATCATTTATCTCTTAAAATTCCTGGAATTTGCCAGAGATCACAACCCAAAATATTTGGATGGTCTTCTGGATAAAGAATATTTCGTTTACGCCAATGTTCCGTATAAGATCAAAACGTATGCGGAAATACTTAAAAACCCGAAAGACACGATAGATTTCGACTTTAAGCTGGACGAAGAAATCAGGGACCTGAAAAAGATGATTGGGGCAGACGGGACTTTGTTGCGAGACAAACAGGGCGCGATTGTACACGTCAATCTCCTTGAAAAAATTCTGGCAACTGTTCTTGCAAAACTCTCCAATTTTATCGCGGAGGGCGGCATTTGGATGAATACGCAACGGCCGGAATGGAATGATGCCAACAACGCGCTGGTAGGAAACGGCGTTTCGATGGTCACGCTCTATTACCTGAGGCGATTTATGCGGTTTTTCAAAGATCTGGTGGCGGATACGGAGCTGGAACGTGTCAACATTTCCGCTGAATTGGCGGACTTTTATAAGCAGGTTTGGGAAGCATTCCGCGAAAATCAGGATTTGCTCCACGGAACAATCAGCGACGAAGACCGCAAAAGAATTTTGGACCGTTTGGGACAGGCCGCAAGCGATTACAGATGGCAGGTTTATGAACAAGCATTTTTGGGGCAAAAGCACGACATTTCACTGGATGACTTGCGCCGCTTTACGGACTTGACGCTATCGTTTATAGAGCACTCCATCGGCGTCAACGAGCGAGAAGACCAGCTGTATCATGGTTACAATCTGATGACTTCCGATGAGCGTTCTGTGAAAATTGCGCACTTGAACGAAATGCTGGAAGGGCAGGTTGCTGTGCTGAGTTCCGGTTCGCTCTCTGCAGCAGCAAGTCTGCGCTTATTGGATGCCCTCAAAAAAAGTGCAATGTTCCGGGACGACCAGTACAGTTACATGCTTTATCCAAACAAAAGCCTGCCCGGATTTTTGCAAAAGAATACCATTCCCGGCAAAAGCCTGGAAAATGCCGGCGTATTAAAAAAACTGGCCGAAACAGATTCCTCGCGAATCCTAGAACAGGATATTCTTGGGAATTATCATTTCAATGGAAATTTCAAAAACGCGAATGACCTTGAAGCCGCGTTGAGCGCCGAAGATCATTTTAATTCCAAAGAAAAAGCAGCCTTACTTCAGTTATTTGAAGAAACGTTTCACCACAAAGCCTTCACCGGCAGAAGCGGTACTTTTTTCGGTTACGAAGGCTTGGGTTCCATTTATTGGCATATGGTTTCCAAACTCCGTTTGGCGGTTTTGGAAACCTGCTTGAACGCCATGGAACAGCAGGCAGATGATACGCTCATTGGCAGGTTGCTGGAACATTATTTCGAGATCAACGAAGGCATCGGTGTCCACAAATCACCCGCATTGTATGGTGCATTTCCCACCGATCCGTACTCGCATACGCCCCTCGGCAAAGGCGCGCAGCAACCGGGCATGACCGGTCAGGTGAAAGAGGATATCCTGAGCAGATTTGGCGAATTGGGGGTATTTGTGCAGGACGCTTGCTTGCATTTTCGCCCGAGGCTACTGCAAAAAAAGGAGTTTTTAAAAGAACCGAAAAACGTTTCCTTTTTTGATGTAAAGGGCGAGAAGCAACACGTTGCATTGAAAAAAGGCAGCCTGTTCTTTACCTACTGCCAGGTTCCGGTAATCTATGAACTGGCGGAAAAAGAACAATTGGCAATTGACTATGCAAACGGAGAATCCAGTTCTTCGGATACATTGATGCTCCCGGAAGCCGAAACCCGGAAAGTGCTGGGCAGAAGCGGTGCGATCCGGCAGATAACCGTTTCCATAAACCCTGTGGGGTTATTATAAAAATGAAATAAAATCGATTTGATGAATTTTGAAAAAGTCTTCCATATCATCCTGGTAGTCATCGTGATAGCGAGTTGTCAATCGTCAAAAAAAATGTGGCGTGCTGAAGTTTATGAAACCGCTGCAAATGGAAATAAGCTGCAAAAAATCGAGCCGCTTACGGCTGCTGACGATGTAGTGAAAATTACGATAAAGCCTGAAGAGCGATACCAACAAATTATCGGTTTCGGAGGCGCTTTTACGGAAAGCTCGGCGTATTTGCTCAACCAGCTGGGCAAAGAAAACCGGGACCGGATTTTACAGGCGTATTTCAGTGAAGCAGGCGCAAATTATTCCCTAACCAGAACGCACATCAATTCCTGCGATTTCTCTTTGACGCAATATGCCTACGCCCCGATCCCGGGGGATAAAAAACTGGAGCATTTCTCCATCGAAGAAGACCGCGGCGATTTGATCCCGATGATCAGGGATGCCCAAAAAATATCGCCAAACGGATTTAAGATCATTGCCTCACCCTGGACGGCGCCGCCCTGGATGAAAGACAATAACCATTGGGTGGGCGGGAAACTCCTGCCGGAATACCGGGAAAGCTGGGCGTTGTACTTTTCCAAATACATAGCGGCATATCAAAAAGAAGGCATACCGATTTGGGGCATTACCGTAGAAAATGAACCCAATGGAAACGGAAATAACTGGGAAAGCATGTTGTTCTCGCCGCAGGAGATGACCAGTTTTGTTCAGGATTACCTGGGGCCGCAACTGGAAAAAGACGGTCTGGGCCAGGTAAAGATTTTGGGGTACGACCAAAACCGGGCCGATCTGAAATCCTGGGTCGATGAAATGTTTAAAGACGAAAAATCGTCAAAATACTTTTCCGGTACGGCCATTCACTGGTATGAAAGCACCTACGATTATTTTCCCGAAGCATTGCAGTATGCACACCAAAAAGCACCCGGCAAATACCTGATCCAAACCGAAGCATGTGTGGATGCCGAGGTGCCCAAATGGCAGGATGATGCCTGGTACTGGAGCAAAGAAGCAACAGACTGGGGTTGGGATTGGGCGCCGGAAGATCAAAAGTACCTTCACCCAAAATATGTTCCGGTGTTTCGCTACGCAAGAGATATTATTGGCTGCCTCAATAATTACGTAGATGGCTGGATAGACTGGAACATGGTTTTGGACAAGCAGGGAGGCCCGAATTGGTTCAAAAACTGGTGTGTGGCCCCGGTCATTGTCGATCCGGAGAACGATGCCGTTTATTTCACTCCCTTGTATTATACCATGGCCCATTTCAGCCGGTTTATTCGGCCGGATGCTACGAGAATTGGCTTTGAAAACCCCGATAAAGACCTGATGGTAACTGCCGCAAAAAATACCGATGGTTCTATCGCAGGCGTCTTCTTTAATCCAACAGAGGAGGAGAAAATACTGGAAGTTACCTTGGAGGGACAAACATTTTATGTAAAAATAAGTGCAAATGCACTTCAAAGCATGGTATTCAGTCAACTAAATCACTAAGAATGTCACATTACCAAACCGCATCTAGAGACAGGGTTCCGGTCCTTCAAAAAGCCGCCTTCGGAGCTGGCCATTTGGTGAATAATTTATTGCCGGGAGCATTAGGCGTTTTTTCATTTTTCCTGCTTACCGCTTTTGGTATGGATCCCTTTTTGGCAGGTTTGCTCGGTGGTTTGCCGAGGATTTATGATGCCATTTCTGATCCGATCATGGGTTATATTTCAGATAACACCAAATCCAAATGGGGCCGCAGAAGACCCTATATTTTTGCCGGCGCCATTCTGAGCGGGGTATTGTTTGCGGTTTTGTGGCAGATGAATCCGGAAAATTCCCAGACGTTCAACTTTTGGTATTTTTTGCTTTTTTCGCTGGTTTATCTCACGGGCAACACTATTTTTTCCACACCCCTGATCGGACTTGGTTATGAAATGACGTTCGATTACAACGAGAGAACCCGTTTGATGGGATTTTCACAAACTATAAGCCAATTGGCCTGGATGATTGTGCCTTGGTTTTGGGTCCTAATAGCCAATCCCGATTTGTTTAATACCCAGGCAGAAGGCGTTCGCACACTTTCCGTTTTTGTAGGAGCGGCATGCTTACTGTTAGGCGTTTTGCCCGCTATTTTTTGTAAGGAAATAGACCAAACCAATCTGCAAAACAGGGACGAAATCAACTTCAAAAATTTATTCCAAAATTTGAAGGGGCTGGTGAAGAACATGGTGTTGATTTCAAAAAACAAACCGTTCATGCAACTCTGTGGGGCTACCTTTTTAGTATTCAATGGATTTCAAATGGTAGCGTCGTTTAGCTACTTCATTATTGTATTCTATCTGTTTAATGGGAAATACGATATGGCTGGCAATTGGCCCGCCTGGTTTTCTACGATCAGTGCGTTTGCAACAGCCTTTTTGATCATTCCTGTAATTACCTGGATGTCTAACAAATGGGGCAAGCGCAAAGCATTTATTATTTCAACGGCTATTTCTATTGTCGGTTACGTAATGAAATGGTGGGGTTTTAACCCTGGAAACCCCTGGCTGATGTTTGTGCCTGTGCCCTTGATGGCTTTCGGGATCGGCGGGTTGTTTACGCTGATGATGTCCATGACAGCCGATGTGTGCGATTTGGACGAACTCTACAACGGTATGCCCAGAAAAGAAGGAACATTTGGTGCAATCTATTGGTGGATGGTTAAATTGGGGCAGGGGCTTGCGCTGGTTCTGGGAGGCCTGGTTTTGAAGACTGTTGGATTTAATCAAAATGCAGCTGTTCAAACGGCAGAAACCATTACCCAACTGCGGATTGCGGATATAATGATTCCGGCGATTACGGCCGGTTTGGCGATTGTGGTGATGTGGAACTATGATTTGACCGAAGAAAAAGCCCGCGAAATCAAAGAAGAATTGGTACAACGGAGAGGCGAATTGTAATCTATTAAATTTTCATATACATGTCTTACAGAGCAGAGCGATACTTGTCATTGGCTGGAGTTAATCCAGAAAATTACCTTTCAGGGTTGTCGGACCTGGAAACCAAAGATTTGTTTCTGGAGATTCTCAACAACGGCGTGCATGGCTTTTGTTTCAGTCTGTATGAAGATGGACAAAAGCCGGGTGATCCTATTTCTGAGGAGCAGGTAAAACGAAGAATGAAGATTTTGAAACCGCACACCCAATGGGTTCGATCTTTTTCCTGTACGGATGGTAATGAACTCATTCCAAAAGTGGCCAAAGAATTTGGCTTAAAAACCCTGGTAGGCGCATGGCTCGGCGATGATCCCGCAGTAAATACCCGTGAAGTGGAGGGTTTAATTCAATTAGCCAAGGCGGGGCTGGTAGATATTGCAGCCGTAGGAAATGAAGTGATGTACCGGAAAGATTTGTCGGAAGAAGAACTTCTGGACTTCATTTACAAGGTAAAAGAAGCCATTCCCGGCATTCCGGTAGGCTATGTGGATGCCTATTACGAATTTTCCCAACGTCCGAAAATTACCGAAGCATGTGATGTGATTTTGGCGAATTGCTACCCCTATTGGGAAGGCTGCCCGTTTGAAAATTCATTGGATTATTTAAAGAAAATGTATCGACAGGCGGAACAGGCAGCGAATGGGAAAAAAGTCTTGATCACGGAAACTGGCTGGCCAAGTCAGGGAGAAAATCTGAAAGGCGCGGTACCTTCAGAAAAAAATGCCCTGGGATATTTTATCAACACACAAATGTGGTCGATTGACGAAGATGTTGAGGTGTTTTATTTTTCGTCCTTTGACGAGTCCTGGAAAGTAGGTGCAGAAGGAGAAGTGGGTGCGTATTGGGGAATTTGGGATAAAAATGAAAAGCTAAAATTTCAGCGGCAATGAACACCTTTGAAGCCTTGAAAATACCTCCGGCTAAAGCTATTTGTTATTCGGGCTTTCGGGATGGGCAGATGCCAGGCGGGATTTACCCCTCCTATGCGGAGGTGAAGGAAGATTTATTGCTGCTGCAACACCATTGGAAATATCTCCGGCTTTATGATGTGGATACACATGGCGAAATAGTCCTGGATGTGATCCGTAAAGAAAAGCTGGATTTTAAAATCATGCTGGGCGCCTTCATAGAAGCCGAGATGAATAATTTCGGTTGCCCATGGGGAGGCGGGGATTATACCGAGGAACAACTGGAACGCAACAGGGAAAACAATACCCGGAAAATCCAGAAACTCATACAGCTCGCCAATCAATACGCCGAAATCATATTTTCTCTTTCCGTGGGCAATGAGGCATGTGTGGATTGGACGGATCATTATGTGCCGGTACAACGGGTTATCGAGTACGTAAGAAGGGTAAAAAAGTCCGCCAGGCAGCCGGTTACGTTTTGTGAAAACTACGTGCCGTGGCTCAACAAATTAAAGCCTTTGGCCGAAGAAGTGGATTTTATTTCCATCCATACATATCCGGTGTGGGAATACAAAAAGATCCACGAATCGTTGGAATTCACGAAAGGGAATTATGATGCCGTTGCCAATTTATACCCGGATAAACCGGTGGTT
>CAYVDV010000098.1:0-13568 GCA_964450465.1 uncultured Saprospiraceae bacterium | reverse complement strand
TGTATTGCTCGTCCCAGTTCAGCCGCACACGAGCCTCCGAAAAATACTCCAGGATTATCCGTTGCGCTTCCGGATCCCCGGGTTGATCAAAAACCGCGGCACCCAGCTGAGGGTTTCCATCTTTGTCGAAGCTTAAAACCTCCAGGACCTTGCGTTTGTCGAAAAAGGTAAAACCATCAAAGCCAAACAAAAGGTATTTGCGCCCCTCTTTGGTATCAAAAGGCAGCAGGTTGTAGTACAGGGCGCCATACCAATAATCCGGCGAGGTCTGCTCCCGGGTAGGCAGGCCCGGCATATCAGAACTCCGGTCCACCAAAGGGAAAAGTTTCAGCTCCTTTTGGTTCATTTGAATAGCGCCGTAGTAGCGGTGAGTGGAATCATTCACAAAAAGCTGCCAGGTAAAAATGCGGAAAGTACTGTCTGGTGGCGCAAGAATTGAGATCGATTTTAGCCGGTCGAAGGGATAATGAAAGGAATTCTCTGTTTTTAATGCCTGTACAAGTCCTTTGATCAGGCTCCGGCAGGCAAGAAAGCGCATATCCGGCATAGAGTCATTGACCACAGCAAAGGCCAGAATGGCCAAGGTATCTTCACTGGCATGCAGTTGTGCCACCGCTTCAGCACTAAGAGGGCCTGCCTGTTTGACCTTCCCTTGTGCAGTTGCCAGGAGCGGCAAAAACATCAAGGCTAACGGAATACAAATTGATCTGAACATAAAAGAAGGATAGGATGCAGTTAGAACGGCATCAAAAACGAACGAGGCATCCTTGAAATTGTCTTACTCCAACTCCGCAATCTTCTCCAGCAGCCATTCGTGGTTGACGGTACTTTGCTTTTCCCGCAAGATATCTTCCCGCAGTTTTGCAATGGTGGACTTATCACCAGGCACCAGGCGTGTCAACCGGCGGACATATTTGATCAGGTTTAGATAGCCTTTTTTCCGTTGGAGCGGGATGTTCTTGTGTCTGTTCAGAAATACCCGGAATGATTCCAAAAACGGGTCCAGGGCATTGTATTCTTCCAGTTCATAGTAAGTAATGACCAGAATAGCCTTGGCGATCAGGTTATACCCGATATCCTCATATTCTACGTCCCGCAACAGCGACAACACCTTGTCAAAATTATTTTGATAGCGATAAACCCGCGCGAGATTAAAGGTATATGTATTCTGTTGCGTTTCGGCCGGGAGGTTGTTGCGGTATTTTTCAATAAACGCCTCCGCCCACTCCAGTTTTCCCAGTTGCAGGGCGGCGCCTACGGCATTATTAAAGCGCCAGGTAGCCAGTTCTTCATTTACAAGATAAACCCCTTTGTTGAGGCCATCTTCAAAAAGGTCGAAGTACTCCTGCAAAAACACCCGGTTACCCCGGTTCACTTTACCTGTGCAGTAATGCAGGGCTGAATCATATAACTCAATGGCTTCTTTTTTAGGCATGGATGCACCATGCTGATCCAGCAGCCGTTTCAGGTTGAAATAGTGCTCGTTTTTCTCCTCTTCAAAAAGGGTCAGGAAAGAATAGTAATAAATGGCCAGCTCGGGCACCTCCTCAATGGGAAACCCGCTCAGGTAGTCCAGGATCTCATCATTAAAATGAAGGGTGTACTGGTAATTTCCAGTCCTCCGCTGACTAAGTACAGAGCTGTATAGTTTCAGTTTCTCAATCCAGTAAAACAGGTCCAGATTATTGGCAATCTCTTCAATATTCGCTCTTGTATTCAACTTTACATCGAAGTCCATCATCTCATAATACAGGCGCTCGATGGAGTACATGTTTTGGAAAAAGTCCAGGGAACGATAGGGCTTTTTTTGCCATTCCGCCCGCGCCTGCCGCAAGGAACTGTTGTAAAGCGGCTCCACCTTATTCCGCACTACATACTGCAGCAAATCAATACCGCGCCGCGCCGGATCATTGGACACCAGTTCCTGAGCCATAAATCCCTCGAGCAGTTTGAGCAGGTCCGAACAGTATTTCCGGAAATTAACATCATCATACGTAACACCGGGGAACAGCTGGGCCCAGACCATATTACGGTCAAATCCCGCACTGTTTTTATCCCGTTGTTGCAAGAGCAGGCTACAAAGCCGGGTTAGCGTCTTGCTCTGGTTGAAATACGGTGATTGGAGATACTTTAACAGGCGTTTGCAGGCAGGCTCATCCAGACACAGGAGCGTTTGGTACACTTTATTGGTAAACGGCGCAGGTTCCGGAACAGCAATCTTCTTGACCATTCATAAAATATTTTTCACAATACGATTTGATATTAAATAAATATTTTTTACCTAATATACTTAATAACAATTACATATACCTGTTACACTTGAGCAAATCAGCAGAATTAAGGTTCACAAATTTATAATTTTCTTTTGTCAGCACGCTATCTTTGGAAGAGAGTACCTATTTTTGGACGTGTTTTTAATATCGTAGCCATGAATGTGTTTTTAGTCCCACCTCCCAACAGAATAATTCTGCTGGTCTTCTTCGCCCTTTTGGGGGGGATAAAGGTGATTTGGGGCCAAAATACGGGTGCACATAAAAACATTATTACGGCTAAAAACCTGACGGTCAATGATACGGTAAGCGGACAAAACCTCAGTATCTACGCCGTAAGCCCGCAGCCCAAACACGGTAATGTTCAGATCGTGCTGCTTCAATCCGGAGGCTCTGGCAATCCCTACATTTACGCGGTCAAGTACACGCCCGATCCCGGATTTATCGGAGTGGATACTTTTACCGTTGAACTGAATTATCAGGGTACCTACCCTTACCTGATATACCGGGGTTATCGCGTCTCCGTTTTCCCGAGCTTGCTCACGGCCAACAACGATTTTGCCATCACTACCTCGGGTAATCCGGTTACGACGGATGTACTGGCGAATGACCTCAGTTCAAATGGGCCATTGACCCTGTCTGCCCTTCCGCAGGTGAAAAACGGAACGGCGGCTATTCTCAACGGCAACTCGATCCGCTTCACACCGGCGCCGGGCTTTACCGGAGTTGGTTTTGTCGAATACGTCGTGTGTGACACAGCCGGGACCTGCAAAACCGCGCAATATTCCATTGGGGTCAACAGCAATAATACTCCCTCCAACGATACGCTGCGTATTGCTACAGCCAAAAACACATTTGTAACCATGCCACTCCGCTATTCCGGCTACAGCCTGTTTCAGGCGCCGGCCAGTGGCAATGTTTTCCAGCCAAACGGATATTCTTTCCGCTATACCCCTAACCTGAATTTTACCGGTACCGACCAGTTTATCCTGACCACCAATGCATACGGGCCACCGGTGTTCAAGACAGTCGTCGTCGATATTCTGAACACACCGACCCAGAATACCATGGCCATGGACGACCGGGTCTTCACCCCTAAAGGCACACCGGTTACTTTTAATGTTCGTACCAACGACATCGGCAACCTTCTGGTAAAAAGCTGGGTAATTCCGGCTAACCTCCCGGGCACGGTTACCAATACGAACGGCAGTGGTAATGTGACCTTTACGCCAAACGCCAATTTTACCGGCGTCGCCACTTTTTACTACAAGATCGGAAACATGTTTGTTCCCGACCTTGAAATGGCCGCCGTGAATGTAGTTGTGGGCAATCTTAACCCCTCAGCCGCTACCTTCGATCTGACTACCCCCCGGGAAACCCCGATGATCGTAAATTACAAGATCCCCTTTACAGGCTTCAATTTTTCCATATTGGATGCACCTGAGCACGGCGACCTGCTTTACTACCCGGGCTTTAGCACACAGACCATCAACGGACAAACCGTATCCGGAAATAATTTGCTGGTGTACACCCCCGATAATGGATTTACCGGCGCAGATCAGTTTGAAATCAACTATTGCGTTAATTCCAACAACCAGTGCCAGCTCGTCAAGGTAAATATGGATGTCGTGGAGGTCTTCTCCGCATCCGCACCCCATTGCGTGGACAACTGTGTCTGGACCGGAGATATCAATGCGGATGGCATTGTTAACAACAAGGACCTCCTCCCGCTTGGGTATCTTATGGGTTTGGAGGGACCAACCCGCAGCTCGGCTGCGCTGGAATGGTATGGCCAGCAAGGTGCCAACTGGAACAATCCATTTACCGGGACAGGCGCCGACCTCAAACATGCCGATACAGACGGTGACGGCATGATCACTTCAGATGATACCCTGGCAATCAGTTTTTTCTACAATCTGAAACACCAGCTTACCCCCTATATTCCACCTGTTTCAAAAGGACTGCCCTTTTCCCTGAATATCCTGACACCCAACCCAGGAATCGGTGATCTCGTGGAAGTCGAACTTTATCTGGGCAATGCAAACCAACCGGTAACCAATTTAAACGGCTTTACCTTTGACGTCTCGCTAAGCCCCCAAATTGTAGACTCCGCTTTCCAAATTGAATATTTTCCGGGGAGCTGGCTAAACCGGAATGCTGCCGATATCTGGATGTACAAAACCCCCGCGCAGGGACGGCTGGAATCCGCCTTCACCCGTACAAGCGGTGTGGCAGCCAGTGGCTATGGACTGATTGGAAAATTTGACTTTATCATCATTGATATTATCGATGGCGGCAAGCTCAGTTCGGATGCTGTCATTGAACTGGCGATCGACAGCCCCTCACTCATGTGGTCGGATGGGTCCACGACAACAGGTGAACCGTTCACCCTTTCCATTCCATTGCGCCTCGAACGAAAAGACCCCGTCTCGGATAGTGATTTCTTCGTCTATCCGTCGCCGGCGCAGGATTTGCTGCAAATTCACCTGAACGGTGAAGAATTCATAGAAGCGCTCCAAATCTTTGACAGCGCCGGGAAAAATGTGTTCAGCACCGGAAAAGTCCAATGGGAACATGCAGAACTCGACGTCAGTCAGCTGCCCGCCGGATTCTACGTAGCAACCGCCCGCACCACCAACGGGTATGTGGCAAAGAAATTCCAAATCCTTCGGTAAAAGACCTCCAGTTTAAAAATACATTTATGGCTTAATGAAAAACCCGCTATCTGAATGCAGAAGCGGGTTTTTTCGTCAAATCAGGTAATTTATTCCCAGAAACAAGACCAGATAAAGCCATAAAATATCCAGAAAATGCCAGTAAAGGATCAGCAGCCGCAACTTCAGCCGCTTCTCCGGATCAGAAAAATAGACCAGCACCGTAACCGGATCCACCATACGTTTGCGTGCGGCGCGGTAAAATCCGATGAGGAAAGGCAGCCCTGCGGCTACGTGTAACAAATGGGTAATGGACAATACGTACAGGAAGCCGGCAGTCGTGGAGGAGCTAAGGCCGACATGGTTCATTTTGAACAACCAGGCCCAGGCCACCCCCTGCATCAACATGAACAATACCGACAGGAGAATAGTACGGCGAAGGTTGTGCTGGTACCCCTCGGTATTGTCTTCCAGATAACAGCGTTTTGCCTGCATCATGGTATAACTACTGCCCAAAAGGATCAGGGTATTCCCCAAAAAAAGCCAGGGAAGCCGCACCGGTGGCACATCCATAGTGACCCGGATGTAGGTGTAGCTGATCGTCAAGGCCAGAAACAGAAAAGACAGGCCGAATAACAGCAAAATCAGCATGATATTCTTGGGGTGAAATGCAAGATTCTCCTGCAGAACGGGATTTCGTTGCTCCATGACAAGATAGAAAAGGATACTGTGCTAGATTGAACTACAAATATTGGCAAATGGCCTCCGTACTTCCGCCGCCTAACTGTTTGTGAAACAGCAGGATCACGGCAATGGTTGCGGGAAGGCCGGGTTGGCTATATTTTTGCTGTACATTCGTAATCAGAAACCGATACCCACCCATGACGCATACTTTACTCCGTTTTGTAGCTTTTCTATCGCTTCTCTCTTGTTTTTCCTGTTCCAATACGGTTCAGGACCGGCATAAGGCCGATACCTTGCAGCAAAAGTCCGAGCCCTACGACCAGTTTTCCTTCCAACGTTCATTTCCGGACCGCGATTTTGATTGGCGGGGCTGGCGCAGGCAGATGACCAGTCTGCGCGCTGAATTCAATAAAAACCAGGCACTCAGCGCCTTAACGGATGGCAACGCTGCCCCCGACTGGACCCTGCGGGGTCCGGGAAATGTAGCCGGCCGGGTCAATACCCTGGCCATACATCCCGATGACGACAATATCGTACTGGCAGGCTTTTCCGCCGGCGGTATTTTTAAAACAACAGATGGCGGTGTGACCTGGCGGCCGGTGTTTGACGAAAACCTCGACCTGTCAATCGGCGATATTACGTACGATCCCAACAACCCAGATATCGTGTATGCCGGCACCGGAGACCCCAATATGCCGGCCATCGTTTTTAACGGCAACGGGCTTTTCCGGAGCGTCGATGGTGGTGAAACCTGGCATTACCTGGGTTTGGCACAAGCCGGTATCCTGTCAAAAGTCGTCGTCGATCCGTCCAACTCCAACACGATCTTTGTCTCTGCCATGGGAAACCCGTATGTACGGGACGGAAATCGCGGCGTTTATAAAAGTACCGACGGCGGTGCAAGCTGGCAGAATATCCTGTTCGTGAGCAATCAGGCAGGCGCCAGCGACCTGGTTATGAACCCTGCAGACCCGCAGGTATTGTACGCTTCTTTTTGGGACCGGATCCGGAATAACCAGGAGTCGATCATTTACGGAACCAATGCCCGGGTGTATAAAACGACCGACGGCGGAGCAAACTGGACCCAATTGGGCGGAGGCTTACCCACCGGCGTGATGGGGCGCACGGGGCTGGCTATTTCCAGAGACAACCCCGATAAAGTGTATGCGGTGTACATCGATTCGCTTTCCACCCCTGGCGGACTGTACAAAACCGAGAATGGCGGAACGACCTGGACGACGCTCAATACCAATGCACTGGAAGATGCCTGCGGCAATTTCGGCTGGTATTTCGGGAAAATCCGGCTTAATCCCGTCAACGACGAAGAAGTATATTTCCTGGGAATTGTGCTCTGGCGCAAAGACGCCGGCAGCACTCAATGGCAGGTAAGCGCCAACTCGCATGCCGATGTACACGACCTGCAGTTTGCCGCCAGTGGCAAGCGCTATCTGGGCTGCGATGGCGGCGTGTACCGAAACAGTCCGGGACAAATGTCCTGGAGCAAAAGCAACAACCTGCCCACCACCCAGTTTTACCATACATCGTATAATCCGCACGAGCCGGACAATTATTATGGCGGCGCACAGGACAACGGTATCCGGAAGGGAAACGGCGATATCTACAACGGTTGGGCATCCGTATTCCCGGCGGATGGATTTCGTTGTGCATTTCACCCCGATGATCCAAATGTGTTCTGGGTGGAAACCCAAAACGGTGAAATTCACAAAACCACAGACGGCGGAAATAACTGGCAATTCGGACAACCCTGCCTGGGCACCTCGGACCGGTGCAACTGGGACCTGCCGTATTTCATGAGTATTCACCACAGTACGCGCCTTTATGCCGGCACCTACCGGGTTTACTTTTCTGAAAATGGCAGCGGTTGGGGAGCCATTTCCGGCGACCTCACCGATGGCGTGATTTACGGAGAACGGTTTCATACCATTTCCTGCCTGGCCGAATCGCCGGTGCTGGCCGATAAACTGATGGCCGGCACCAGCGATGGCAATGTATGGCAACGCGATCCGAGCGGCAATTGGACAAATATCACCGCAGGGCTTCCCAACCGCTATGTGACCGCAGTACTTTGCTCTCCCACCCTGCCCAACCGCCTGTTTGTAACCCATTCCGGTTTCCGGGACAACGAATATATTCCACATATCCACCGCTCGGATGACAACGGCGCCAACTGGACGGATATCAGCAGTAACCTGCCCAATGTACCGGTCAATGATATATATGTGTTGCCAGGGCATGCCGACAGTGTTTTGTTTGCCGGCACCGATGCCGGCGTGTATGTGAGCCGGAACAGTGGAGCGAGCTGGCAGCGGCTGGGGGTAAATCTGCCCTTTGTACCCGTATTCGACCTGGAACGCAATCCGGTACGGAATGAATTGCTCGCCGCAACCTATGCCCGGGGGCTTTGGACCTTCCCGCTCGATTCTATATTTAATCTGCCCCCGGCGGCAACAGTGGCCGTCAACGGAAGTATTTTAACGGAAGCGGGTCTGGGGGTCGGGCAGGTGCAGGTATGCGATCAACCACTGCAAAGCACCGGTCCTTCCGGGACTTTTGAAATCCTTTCCAGCGCTTCCTGTCTGAACTCCGGGGTGCATCCTAAGCGGAACGATAATCCGCTCAATGGCGTGAGCACCTTTGATCTCGTGCTGATCAACAAGCATATCCTGGGAATCGACACCCTGGACTCCCCGTACAAGATCATTGCTGCCGATGCCAATAACTCCCGTTCCGTGAGTACCTTCGATATTGTTACCCTCCGAAAACTCATCCTCGGCATTGACACGGTATTGAACAATACCGACTCCTGGCGATTTATACCGGCTGACTTCAATTTTCCGGATATGCAGAATCCCTTTACGACGGTTTTTCCGGAGGGTATTCCGTTCTCCGCCCAGGGTTCGCCGCAAACCATGAATTTTATAGGCGTAAAAGTTGGCGACGTAAACGAAAATGCCGTTGCCGGCTTGAATGCAGCGGCTGAGGACCGCCCACCCGGGGAGTGGCCCCTGTATCTGAGCGACCGGTCTTTTAGCCCGGCAGAAGTCATCCGGGTTTCGTTTTCCACGCAATGGCAGGATATCGCCGGCGTGCAATTCACCCTTCAGTATGATCCGGCGGCCTTAAGTCTGGAAACCATTGAACCGGAGAGCGATGCCCTAGGCATCGATAACTTTGGAATTAATCCGGGCGGTTCGGCTTGTTTTACAGCCAGTTTTGAAAATCCGGAGGCGCTTCAATCCCGGCATGCCGGTAATGGATCAAACACCACAGAGGCCTTGTTTACCGCAGTTTTTCGCAGCAGAAAATCCGGCCGACTGCGCGATGCACTGGCCATCCGCTCCCTCCCGACCGCTGCAGTTGCGTTTCGGGCAAATGGCACAAGCAAGGCGCCGGTGCTTAAATGGGAAAGCCCCGCACCCCGGATTTATCCAAACCCGTTCGGATCCGCCGGCGTACAAATCGAACCAATCGATGGAGGGCAAGAACAGGCTGTCCTGCAGATTTATGACGCCGGAGGGAGGTCCATTCTGCGTCAAACCATTCCAGCAGCCGGGGTTCATATTTCCCCGGACCGCTTTCCGCAGAAAGGAATCTTTTGGTACGAGATCCGCCGGGGCGGACAGCGATGGCAGGGAAAACTGGTCTTCCTGGGCGATATGCACTAATTTTTTCCGGAAAGAACATGGAATCCGCGTCAAGCTGCGTTAATGTTAAGTCTACTTGTAAAACGTGGTGCTGCCTGGTCTTCAAATATTTGAAAATCAACGAAATCAGGCGCTCCACTTGCATATCCCTTACCATCTGCCTTACCTTTGTTCTACATTTCTAACATTAAAACTTCAATATGATGCGCCGAACCTTAATCCTCTTTTCCAGTCTCTTTGCGCTGGCGATTGCCACCACAACCGGAATCAAAGCCCAATCTACCCAGGAAGAATTTGGCAAGTGCGGCTACTATGCCGATGCATTGCATGGTCGAAAAACAGCCAGTGGGGAACTATACGATAAGACCCTGCTGACTTGTGCGCACAAAACGCTCCCGTTTGGCACCAATCTTCGCGTAACCCGTTTGGATAACAAAAAATCGGTGGTGGTACGTGTGAATGACCGCGGCCCGTTCATTGACGGTTATGTCGTCGATATTTCCCGCAAAGCGGCAGAGACGATCGGTCTTATCCGCGATGGGGTCACCAAAGTAAAAATTGAAGTCGTTAACAGCACTACTTCCGCGACCTCGGTCGCCCCGGCGACCTACAGTGCCAACACAAGGACGCTGCCCCAAAGCCTTGAACCGGCCACTACTGCCACTACTGCCCGTTCAATTTCCGTATCGGAAGCAAAAGCCCAACTCTTAAAGCCGCAAAAGGAAGTCGTCCCGGCCACCAAGGCTGTCGCCCCGGTGGTTTACAGCGCTCCGTCAACCACCCAGCCTGCGCCAGTGAGTCCCGAGGCAACGAATGTGCAGGTATCCGAACTATATCAGATAGACCTCAAAGCGGTACGCGGCAAAGGATTCGGATTGCAAATGGCCGTATTGAGCACGACGGAAAATCTGTTCCAGCAAATCGCCAAACTGCAGGAAACCTGGCCGGGCAAAGTGATCATCAACCACGAGGAATCTGCCGGCGTTGTGATCTTCAAACTGATCCTCGGGCCGTATGCCACCCGCAAAGAAGCAGAAGCCCAGCAAAAAAAGGCAGCCACAAAAGGATTCAAGAAAACCTTTGTTGTGGCGTTTGAGTAAAAAAAGGGGAAATTTTCTGCCGTAGGCTATAATTTATTCACCGCCAGGTGCAGCGTGTTAATCGATCTGCCTGGCGGTGAATAAGAACCTAGTCTAGGCGGAAAAGGAGGTCCCGCAACCACAGGTCGAGGTGGCATTGGGATTATTGAAGGTAAAGCCTCTGTTATCCAACCCATTCACGAAATCGACTTCCATGCCGATCAGATAGATCGCATGCGCCTTGTTCATGACAACCTGCACACCGTTGATGTCGAAAACATCGTCATTTTCAGCAGGCGTATCAAAGCCAAGAATATACGTAAAGCCGGAACATCCACCGCCTTTTACGCCTACGCGAAGTGCGTAGTCCGCCGGAATATTTTCCTGTTGACGGATGGTATTGAGTTGTTCAACAGCGCCTTGTGTGAGCGCGATCGGAGCCATGGTAGTGTTTTCCTGTACAGTACTCATAAAATACATTCAAGATTCAGGGCAAAATTACGGCAATTAAACGTTAATTACGGCAAATATGTTTACCAAAGGGTGATTACCTTTGCGCCCCGCTTGAAATAACTATTTACCAGATATCCTGTTATGGAATTATTTTTTGATATCCTGAAGTACACCATACCTGCCCTGATCGTCTTTTTCACCGCTTATTTCCTCCTGAAAATGCTGCTGGACGAGCGGCAGCGCATTGATCGCATGCTCCTTCGGCAGGACGCACAAAAAATCACCCTACCCCTGC
This sequence comes from uncultured Saprospiraceae bacterium, assembly GCA_964450465.1. GTDB lineage: Bacteria > Bacteroidota > Bacteroidia > Chitinophagales > Saprospiraceae > M3007. The sequence continues at coordinate 2,468 of CAYVDV010000098.1, read as the reverse complement.
GCTTGCAAGCCTATGAACGGCTCACCCTGCTTTGCGACCGGGTCTCGATCCCGAATAGCCTGTTGCGTATCCGGATGCCGGGTATGACCGTGGCCGATTTAAGGGGCGCACTGCTGCTGAGCATCAGTCAGGAATTTGAACACAATACCTCGCAACAACTCTTTGTCTCGGAAACTTTGTGGCGGATCATTTCTCTGGCTAAAGACCAAACGCTGACCCTGATCGCCAATGCCTCCGAAGGCCTCGACGCAAAAGCAGATGCCGAACTCCTGGTCGAAAAGATCTTTGCCGCCCTCGAAGAACAAGGCGCGCCGACTCCGCTGCACAAAGCACTGGTAGCCATTCGCACCGAAGCCGGCCAACTTTTTTGAATAGCCGGGCATAAACTACTGGAAACGTTTAAGTTAGGACTCCGCGAAGCAATAACAATTCTTTTACGGGGTTCTTATCGCAAAAACATGCCGGAATTACTGGCAAGACAGCGTGCTTCAGAAAGAGAATTTGCACCCTGATACCCTGGCTGGTTTTCCAACCCTTTATCCCCTGATTTTCAGAGTGTTCCGGACGATACAAGGCGGAAATAGTTATGCTGTCGAGATTTATATGAAAAATAAACGCCTTCAAATATTTTTCTATTTGCCTGTTTAATGGCGTTTTTAAGTCATATAACTTAATTTTTGCCAAATAAAAAGCCTAAAAATGCGAATTTCGCTGCACACAGCCCCTATTCCCCTGATAATCAGGAAAGTCGGCCCGGGAGCAGCAAGTTGTTAATTCGCGATTTCGAAACGGCAAAAATTTTTAGTCGAAAAAAGGGAAATCTGTTTCCTCGATTGCGAGAAAAATAGAAACTTTGTCGCCCTGTCTCGATCGAATACGATTTTCGTAACAGTAATTTTTTGGGATTTACTCCTGCACCAAATGCACCATTTAGGTATGACGAAAGACTGCCAGATGGTATGGGACAGCTGTCTGCGTATCATCAAGAAAAACGTAACACCACAGAGTTTTAAAACGTGGTTTGAGCCTATTCGGCCTGTTCGCCTGGATAACAATGAGTTAACTATCCAGGTGCCGAACAAGTTTTTTTACGAATGGCTCGAAGAGCACTACGTTCAGCTCCTCAAGACGAGCATCCGTCAGGAGCTCGGAGAGCGTGGGCGTCTGCTGTATCATATTCTCGAGAGTGGCGCCAAAGAGCCGGTACCGGCCAATCCGCCAAGCGCCAAACCTTCCGCCGACAAAGACAACGAGCCGGTGCCCGGTGTCTTTGATGCGGAGATGATCAAGAACCCTTTTGTCATCCCGGGTATCCGGCGTGTCAAGATTGATCCGCAGCTGAATCAGAACTACCAGTTTGACAACTTCATTGAAGGCGACTGTAACCGGCTCGCCCGGAATGCCGGCATGGCCATTGCCAAAAAGCCCGGTGGCACCGCATTCAACCCTCTGGTGATTTTCGGGGATGTCGGGCTGGGCAAAACGCACCTGGCCCAGGCGATCGGAAATGAAGTGCTCAAGCGCTTCCAGAATAAAATGGTCCTGTACGTTTCTGCGGAAAAATTCACGAACCAAATCATCCAGGCGATTAAAAACAACGCGGTCAATGATTTTGTGAATTTTTACCAAATGATCGACGTGCTTATTCTCGACGACATCCAGTTCCTGTCGGGAAAACAAAAAACACAGGAGATCTTCTTCCATATATTTAACCAGCTGCACCAGAACGGCAAGCAGATCGTCCTTACCTCCGACCGACCGCCCAAAGATCTGGAGGGCATCGAAGACCGCCTGATCTCCCGCTTCAAATGGGGCCTGAGCGCCGACCTGCAGGCGCCCGACCTGGAAACCCGGATGGCTATTCTTGGGGCGAAAATGGATCAGGAAGGCGTGGATATTCCCAATTCCGTACTGGAATTCATTTGCTACAACATCAAGAATAACATTCGCGAACTGGAAGGGGTCATGATCAGCCTGCTGGCGCAATCCACCCTCATACAGCGCGATGTCGATATCGAACTGGCAAAAGAGGTGATCCGGAACTTCGTTACCACGATCAACAAGGAGATCACCGTCGAGTTTATCCAGGAACTGGTGGCCGAGCACTTCAACGTACCCGTCGAACGGCTGCACCAGGAGACCCGCAAACGCAACATCGTGATCGCCCGGCAACTCTCCATGTTCCTGGCCAAGAAACTGACCAACAAGTCGCTCAAATCCATTGGCGAAACCTTTGGCGGCCGCGACCACAGCACTGTGATCTACTCCTGCAAAGCCGTGCAGGACATGATGGATACCGACATGATCTTTAAAGACACCGTAGCGGAACTGGAAAAGAAAATCAATATGAGCCTGAATACCTAGTGGCTTGGGAACTAAGTTGTTCACAGTTTGAACGTCTCTTTTTGACTGATACTTCGTTGCTCCTCGGTCATGGAGAGCCCGCTACACTCCCTCGTCGCGCCTTG
>CAYVDV010000097.1:11919-13616 GCA_964450465.1 uncultured Saprospiraceae bacterium | reverse complement strand
GGCTCACGATTAGCTTTTAAAGCTGATCTCTTCAACTAACCTGTTTAAAAACGCCTTTGGGAAAGATGTCTCTTGATCAGCGCTTCAAATGCAAGGGCGTCATTAACGCTCCACAAGCGTCACATCCCCTTTTATTACTTCGGTCGATCCATCGGTTAGTTTCACTTTGATATAATACACATACACGCCAACTTCGGCTTTGTCGCCGCGGGTAGTACCGTCCCATCCGGGCCAGGAGTTTGGGGCAATGGGGTTGTTCCAGGAATACTGCAGATTGCCCCAGCGATCAAATACCTGTACCTCCTGGATCTCCGTTACCGATGGGCCTGCACTGACTTGCCAGATGTCGTTTTGGCCGTCCTGGTTAGGGCTGAATACATTGGGCACATACAGTTCAATGACCTTTTCGACCGTTATTCGAATAAAGGCTTGTGCGGTGCAGCCGAAACTGTCGGCGATGGTGACGCTGATCTGTTCCGAGCGCAGGGGTATCCATTCCTGCACCAGGCAGTCCCCGCAAGCGGTATCGGGCAGAGGCTGCCAGACGAGGGACGCCCAGCTGCTCAGGTTGGTACTGGCTTCTATGTGCACCGGATTGCCCCAAACCACGCTGGTATCCGGGGGCAGGGAAATGGACGGCACAGGGGGCAAAAGAACGGCGATTGATGAGTCTGCCGAACAGCCATTGGCGTCGCTCACACCAATAAGGTGCGTTCCGGAGCCGATTGCCGGCATAGTGCCGGCGAGGATATTGCCATCCAGCGCTATAGTGTATGGAGCCACGCCACCGCTTGCGGTAACTGTAGCGTCAATGAGGGTATCGCCGCAATCTGCCGGGGCAAGGGACAATGCGAAGGCAAGCGGTGGCGGCGCGATCAGGAGCGCTGTGGTTTGTTGCGTGCACCCATTGGCATCCATAACAGTAAGCGCATAAGAGCCGGCGCCGAGCCCGTTAAGTGTGCCTCCGCTGGCGCCGGTGCTCCATGCATACTGATACGGTGGCGTGCCGCCTGTGGCGGTGGCGTTGAAGGAACCGTCGGAGGAGTTGGCGCATCGGACGGCATAGCCGTTGTAGGCCAAAGAAGCGGTAGCCGAAACCTGCAGAACCGGTGGCGCCGCTAAATTCACGGTGGCCGTGGCGCTAAGCTGGGTGTTCAGGTCGGTAACCGTAATGCTGTACATTCCTGCAGGCAAGTTATTGATCGTCGTGGGGAAGGCCAGATCATTGATCTGGCCGGTCCCGGTATTTCCCAGGTTATTGGACCAACTGTACTGCAGCGGTACCTGGCCGCCCAGCATGCGAATTGTCAGGGAGCCTGTGGCGCTTCCCGCGCAATCCGGATTCGTGCCACTTATTTCGATAGCCGGAGCACATGCGATGGGATCAATTAGTACCGTAGTGATCAACACCGAATCACAACCCGATTGATTCTGCAGCACATCTGTAAATGTGCCGGTTTGCGCCGGGTCGCAGGTGGTGGCACTGAGGAATGTGGTGTCTGTGGGCAGCAGTGCGGTATTGGTAACAACAAGGGAGTCGCAGCCGTTGGCATTGCTCAGGAGGTTTTGGGAAATACCTGCCTGCGTGGGATCACAGGTGGTTGCGCTGAGGAATGTGGTATCGGCCGGGAGCAGCGTGGTATTGGTAACGACAAGAGAATCGCAGCCGTTGGCATTGCTCAGGAGGTTTTGGGAAA
>CAYVDV010000097.1:0-11819 GCA_964450465.1 uncultured Saprospiraceae bacterium | reverse complement strand
AGAGAATCGCAGCCGTTGGCATTGCTCAGGAGGTTTTGGGAAATACCTGCCTGCGCGGGGTCGCAGGTGGTTGCGCTGAGGAATGTGGTATCGGCCGGGAGCAGCGTAGTGTTGGTAACGACAAGAGAATCGCAGCCGTTGGCATTGCTCAGGAGGTTTTGGGAAATACCTGCCTGCGCGGGATCACAGGTGGTTGCGTTGAGGAATGTGGTATCGGCCGGTAGCAGCGTGGTATTGGTAATGACGAGGGAGTCGCAGCCGTCGGCATTGCTCAGGAGGTTTTGGGAAATGCCGGCCTGCGCGGGGTCGCAGGTGGTTGCGCTGAGGAATGTGGTATCGGCCGGTAGCAGCGTGGTATTGGTAATGATGAGGGAGTCGCAGCCGTCGGCATTGCTCAGGAGGTTTTGGGAAATACCTGCCTGTGTGGGGTCGCAGGTGGTTGCGCTGAGGAATGTGGTGTCGGCGGGTAGCAGCGTGGTATTGGTGATGACGAGGGAATCGCAGCCATCTGCCCCGGTCAGCAGTATTTCCACTATGCCGGCCTGTGTGGGATCGCAGGTTGAAAGCAGCAGCAGTGTCGTATCAATTGCGGCCGGGTCGAACAGTATAGTTGTAATTAACACGGAGTCGCAGCCGAATTGATTGCTCAGATTTTGGGAGATCGTTCCCGCGCCGTTCGGGTCGCAGGTGAATGCTGTGAGTTGGGTGGTATCCGCGGGTGCCAACAAGGTGACTGTCGTGACGATACTGTCGCAGCCAAACCGGTTTTGCAACATTTGCACGACGGTTCCTGTATCTGCGGGATTGCAGCTCAGTTGTGGAATATTTGTGACATCAGGCTGATTGACCTGTACGGTTATCTCTGCAGTTCCCGTGCAACCTGCGGCATCTGTTGCGGTAACAGAATACGAAGTGGTGGCAGGCGGATTTACGCTAATTGACGGGGTTGCAGCGCTGTTGTTCCAAGTGTAGCTGCTTCCTCCGCTGGCTGATAATACCGTGGATTCACCTGCACAAAGAGCGGCATTGCCGCTGATACCGACTACGGGTAGCGGATTCACGGTGACAAGCGCCGAAACAGTGTCCGCGCAGCCACTGCTGTTGGTAACGACAGCAGAATAGGTAGTGGATACAGCCGGGTTTACGCTAATTGCCGGAGTAATTTCACCGGTATTCCATTGGTATTGTGTTCCACCTGCGGCAGTAAGGGTAGCGCTTTCACCGGCGCAGAGCGACAGATCGCCGCTGATATTGCCCGTAGCAGCCGGGTTGATGGTGACCGTTACGGTTACCGGCGTTCCGCTGCAGCTTCCCACAACCGGTGTGGCAGTGATGGTGGCTGTTTGCGCCATAGCGACATTGGCGGCGGTAAAGCTGATATTGCCGTTGCCGCTGGCAGGCAGCCCGATAGCTGGGTTGTTGTTGGTCCAGTTGACCGTGGCGCCGGGTGAAGCATTAAATGCGATACCGGCCACGTCCCGGCCGCAAGCCTGCACCGGAGCGGGTTGCTCAAGTGTCGGCGCCGGGCTGACCGTGATGGTGAACGTTTGGGGACTACCAGTGCAATTACCGCCCGGCGTGATAAAATTGCCGAATGCGATAGGGGAAATGCCGGCGGGGATCTGCGCGATCTCCATATTCGTTGTTGCATCGATCACCGACACAATATCTTCCAGAATATTAGCCACATACACAAACTTGCCATCCGATGTAACACTGATCCCCAAAGGACCTGCCAGGGCAATGCTTCCCACCGGTATTGTTGCTATGACCATATTGGTTGCCGGGTCGATCACGCTGACTGTTCCTGAATTCTGGTTGGTGACATATACCCGGGTACCGTCGGGGCTGATTGCAATACCGTAGGGGGCATCCCCGGCAGGTATGGTGGCCACCACGGTGTTCGTTGCGAGATCAATTACCGCAATATTGTCTGAAATCGTGGCGGCCACATACATGAAGTTGCCATTGGGAAGGATGCCAAGCCCTGATGTGCCGGAAGGAACCGGAATTGTCGCAATTACAGCATTGGTGGCGGCGTCAATCACCAGGACGCTATTGGCCCCGGTTACATAGACCCGGCTGCCGGCTGCATTGGTCGTAACCCCGGTAGGTACAAAAGGAACAGGGACAGAGGTCAATACTGTATTTGTCATAGCGTCAATTACCAGAACGCTATTGCCCCCGGTTACATAGACCCGGCTGCCGTCCGGACTCACAACCAGGCCCTCTGATGAGCTGGCGACTGCTATGGTGGTCAGAACAGTATTGGTGGCCGCATCAATCACTGTAACGACGCCATTGGTATGGCTGACGAAAATTTTGCTGCCGTCCGGGCTAACGCTAACGCCATACGGGGAATTGCTGACGGGAATGGTGGCCACCACGGTATTGGTGCTCAGATCAATCACGGAAACATCATTGGTCGTGTTGTTCGGGACGTAGGCAAATCCCCCGGCTGCTTGAGGCGTCACGGTGATCGTGGCCGTTTGCGGCGTTGCCACATTGGCGGCGGTAAAGCCGATATCTCCCGTTCCGCTGACAGGCAGTCCGATCAGGGGATTGTCGTTGGTCCAGATAAAGGTTGGATTGCCGGTGCCGGTAAAAGCGATGGTAGCGGAATCGCCCATGCAATAAGCCTGGTCGCCCGGGTTGTTCACGCTGGTACCGGGGCCTACGGTGATTTGAAAAACTGCCGGTGTCCCGGGGCAGGCGCCGGCTTTGGGGGTCACCGTGATCTGGGCGGTTTGGGGCGTGGCCAGGTTTGCTGCCGTAAAACTGATGTTCCCGGTTCCTGAAGCAGGCAGTCCGATGGCCGGATTGTTATTTGCCCAGGTAAAGGAGGCTCCCGGCGTACCGCTGAAACTGACGGAAACCGGATTGCCGTTGCAGGCCTCGATATCGGCCGGCTGGTTGACGACCGGAATGGGGTTGACGGTAATGGTAAACGAAACCGGGGGGCCGTCGCAGTTCCCGTCTGTTGGGGTGATCGTTATGGTACCGGTTTGCGGGGTGCTGACATTGGCGGCAGTCAGGCTGATATTGCCACTTCCGGAAGCAGGGAGTCCGATGGCGGTGTTGCTGTTGGTCCAGTTGAGGGTAGCGCCCGCTGTGCCGGAAAAGTTGAGCACCGCGGACTTCCCGGCACACATGTTTACGTTCCCGGGTTGGTCCACCATGGGCGCCGGGTTAATCGTGATGGTGAAGGTTTTGAGTTGGCCAGGACAGCCATTTTCATTTGGCGTTACGGTTAACGTGGCTGTTTCCGGGCCTGGAGAAAAACTGGCAGTAAAGGTAATGTTACCGGTCCCTGAAGCAGACAGCCCGATGGCCGGGTTATCATTGGTCCAATCGAATATGGCGCCCGGCGTACCATTGAAGTTGACCACAACGGGGTCGCCGCCGCAGGCGATTATATCCGCCGGTTTGCTCACCACAGGAAGCGGTAGCACCTCGATCGTAAAAGTTTCCGGGGTACCGATGCAACCGGCCTGGGTGGGTGTAACGGTAATGGTGGCGGTTTGCGGGGTGGCGACATTTGGCGTGGTGTAATTAATGTTCCCTGAACCACCTACAGGTAACCCGATTCCGGTGTTACTGTTGGTCCAGGTGTAGCTTGGGTTTGCGGTACTGGTGAACACAACGGATATTGCATCGCCGGCGCAGGCCGATTGGTCGGAGGGCGTATCCATGGTCGGGCCGGGGTTAACGGTGATCGTAAACGTCACCGGCAGACCGTCACAGGTGCCGTTGTTATTGGTGGGTGTCACGGTAATGGTGGCGGTTTCCGGGGATCCGGTTGAAGTGGCGTTAAAGCCGATATTGCCGCTTCCGGAAGCGGGCAGGCCAATGGCGGGGTTATCGTTGGTCCAGGAAAAGGTAGCGCCGGCGCTTCCGCTTAGATTGATGTTTACGGCTTGTCCGTCGCAGGTAGTTACATCAGCCGGCTGATTGGCCACCGGAAGGGGATTTACAGTGATCGTAAACGTTTGGGGCAGCCCGGTACAACCGTCGTCGGTGGGTGTTACCACGATAGTCGCCACCTGTGCCGTTGCCACATTTGCAGCCTGAAAATTGATGTCGCCGCTTCCGTTTGCGGGCAGCCCGATAGCGGGATTGGAATTGGTCCAGGCGTAGGTGGGGCTGGCGCCGGTGCCGGTGAACAGCACTTCCACCGGGTCGCTGCCGCAAACGGTCAGGTTGGCTGGATCATCCATGACGGGCGCAGGGTTTATGGTAATGGTGAAAGTGACCGGAGCGCCGGTGCAGCTCCCCTGGGTGGGTGTCACCGTGATCGTGGCAGTTTCCTGATTGCCTACCATGGCGGCGGGAAAATTGATTGTGCCGGTGCCGGAGGCGGGCAGTCCGATGGCGGGGTTGTCGTTGGTCCAGGGAAAGGTGGCGCCCGGTGTGCCGGTGAGCGGGACGTTGACGACCTGCCCGGCACAGGCGACCGGGTCCGGCGGCTGGTTGGCACTCGGTGCAGGGAGGATGGTGATCATGAACTGCTCCTGGTCGGAACAACCTGTTGGGCCGCGCTGGTCGAAGGCATAGAGGGTGGTGGTTACGCTGATCTCGTCGCCAGGGTTATACTGGGTACCGGTACCGTTCGGGCCGGTGAAGTAGGCTGCATTGGGCGTCAGGTTGGTACCCGTTATGGCCGGCAGTGTATAGGTGCCGCAGATGGAAACATTGGCTATCGGGTTGATATTGGGCGGGAAGGGCGCCGCAGAGGGAATAGGCGGGGCCGTACAGCCGCCGTTGCCGTAGGTGCCGGACAAGGGTAGGAAATAGGTGCCGTTGCCGCTACCTGCGGAAGCCAGGTCGTACGTGATGGATTGGTTGCATCCGCCGGCAATCGAAAAATTGGTGGTTCGGGTGCCCGCAGCGGGCCCATTGGTGAATGCCCCGGCACTGCGCGAGCAGGAACTGGAAATGACATACACACATTGCCCGCTGCCGCAAAGGGAGGAAAAATCATACGTGCTTGCGCTGGCGCCCAGGCTGGTCTGCAGCACCACGATCGAGTTGGCGGGAATATCCACGCCCGGCCCGACTGCGATCAGGTTGCTGCAACCGGAAAAAGCCGCCGGGCTGCCGGTCGTAAGGCCGCAGGGCGTTGGGTTGGCCGGCCAGTTGCCGTTGTTGATATTGATGTCGTTGTTGTTCGGGCCGATGATGTTATTATTGGCATCAAAGTCGAGTTCGATATCCGAAGTATTAAACCCTCCGCCCGAGTGAATGATCACAAATTCGTTGTTGGGTTCGTTGCCACAGGCATCGATCATGATCGCTTCGATCTGCGGACATTGTGCCTCGAGGCGCTCCGGAAAACAGGTAATAAAAAGCGTAAGCAGTGGAATGAAAACAGCTGTACAGGTCGTGAGTTTCATAGTGCTGGGATGGAGGAAGGTTCCAGATTTTTTGAATGGGTAGTCGGGGAACCGGAGCGGGCAGGGTGATCGGATTAATACGGGAAGACAAAGTTACTCCCGTGCTCTTTTCCATGCTTATAAAAACAATGTTAAATAAGATTTCTTTATGTTTTTATCTGTAATTAATTTCATATTTTACTGATAATCAATTTTTTGCGATTTGGTTGTCGGCCAATGACAATTTTTTGACAAAATAAGGCTTGTGCATTCCAATCTTAGGCCGTTACCTTTGCCCCCATGAATTTCACCATAGTATTCCATCTGCACCATCATCATTTGCCACCCGGCGAGCGATGAGTTGTTGTATTTGGAAGCGTTGCTCCGATCAGCAAAACCGGCTTGCCGTCCTTATCACGGCAAGCCGGTTTTGTTTTTACCCACCCACCTTCACTGTCCACTGTCATGCTACGAATTGCCATTCAAAAGTCAGGTCGTTTATTTGAAGATTCCGTTGCCTTGTTGCGCGATGCGGGGATTTTTTTCCATAACAGCAGCAATCGCCTGCGCAGCCAGGCCGAAAACTTTCCCCTGGAGATTATTTTCCTGCGGGATGACGATATTCCGGAATACGTCGAAGGCGGCGTAGTGGATGCCGGAATTGTCGGCGAGAATGTTGTGTTGGAAAAGCAAAAAACCGTACAAATAATCAACCGTCTGGGATTTGGGAAGTGCCGCCTTAGCCTTGCCCTGCCCAAAAACATACCCTATACCGGGATACAGGATCTGGACGGCTTGCGCATCGCCACTACCTATTGCCAGGTGCTGGGCGATTATTTGCAGCGCCAGGGTGTTCGGGCTGAAGTACACGAGATCAGTGGCGCGGCGGAACTGGCGCCCTCGCTCGGGCTGGCAGATGCCATCTTCGATATTGTCAGTACAGGCAGCACCCTTCTGGCCAATGGCCTTCGGGAAGTGGAGACTGTGCTTTATTCCGAAGCGCTGCTGATCGCAGGGCCTGCGCTTAAGCCGGCATGTCAGGAGGTGCTCGACCGGCTTTTGTTCCGAATCCAGGCTAACCGCAATGCAAAAAGCCATCGCTACATTTTACTCAATGCGCCAAACGAACGGCTGGAAGAGATTACCCGCCTGCTCCCCGGTATGAAAAGCCCGACTGTGCTGCCCCTCGCGATTGAGGGATGGTGCAGCCTGCACAGCGTGGTGCAGGAAGAGGTCTTCTGGGATGTGCTCGAACAACTCAAAGCTGCCGGCGCCCAGGGTATTCTGGTGGCGCCGATCGAACGAATGATACTTTGAACCATGCAACTGATCCAATATCCCGCTATTGAAGACGCCGAACGGCTAATGGCCCGGCCGGCCGGCGATTTATCCCCATACCGCGACAAAGTTGCCGGCATCCTGGCGGAGATCCGCCGGGAAGGCGATGTCGCAGTGCGCCGTTTTGCGCGGCAATTTGACGGGCAGGAGCCCGAACGGATACCGCAACAGGCATTTGAATCGGCGGAAACTGCCTTGCCGCAGGCACTCCGCACCGCGATCCGGCAAGCCTATGGCAATATTAAGAAGTTCCATGCTGCCCAGCAATTTGAAGAGCGCCTGGTGGAGACTATGCCGGGTGTGCGTTGCTGGCGTCGCAGTGTGCCGGTGGAACGCGTGGGGCTTTACATTCCCGGTGGTACGGCGCCGCTGTTTTCCACGGTGCTGATGCTGGGCGTGCCGGCTCAACTGGCAGGCTGCGGGGAAGTCGTGTTGTGCACCCCGCCGCAACCCGGCGGAGGGGTGCACCCGGCAGTGTTGTATGCGGCAATGCTGTGCGGTATCCGGCAGGTGTTTCAACTCGGCGGCGTACAGGCCATAGGCGCTATGGCGTATGGCACCGAAACCGTTCCCCGGGTCTGGAAGATCTTCGGTCCGGGTAACGCCTGGGTCACGGCGGCCAAGCAACTCGTCAGCCTCGACGGGGTCGCTGTCGATCTGCCGGCAGGCCCTTCGGAAGTGGCGGTAGTGGCCGATGCAGGCGCCAATCCCCGTTTTGTTGCCGCCGATCTGCTGAGCCAGGCGGAACACGGCCCCGACAGTCAGGTGCTGCTAATCTCCGACAGCGCCGGTTTGCTCGATGCCGTGCAATCGGAACTCAATGTACAGCTGGCTACCCTGCCGCGGCGTATCGTGGCGGCCCAGGCGCTGGCCAGCAGTAAGGCCCTGCTGGTCCCCAGCCTCGGCGAGGCCATGGACTGGGTCAATGCCTATGCCCCCGAGCACCTGATCCTGCAGGTAACCGAACCGGAACGGCTTGCGCTTCAGGTGCGCAATGCCGGCTCGGTATTTCTCGGCCCCTGGACCCCCGAAAGCGCCGGTGATTATGCGTCCGGAACCAACCATACCTTACCCACCGGCGGCGCTGCGCGCGCGTATTCCGGCGTTTCGCTGGACAGTTTTTTTAAAAAGATCACCTTTCAGGAAATTACGCCTTCCGGTCTGGCCCGGCTCGGCCCGGTGATTGTGGAAATGGCCCGGGCGGAAGGCCTGGAGGGACATGCGCAGGCCGTACACATCCGGCAAGCGGACAGCGCGGGGATAGACGATTCTGCGCCGGCCCCGAGATCCATTGCAAACTTGGTCCGCCCGGAGATCCTGGCGCTCAATGCCTATGCCAGCGCCCGGGATGAGTTTGACGATTTCGCGGGACAGGTGGAGCTTCCTGATAATGGGTCGACGCCCTCGCGCCTGATTTTCCTCGACGCCAATGAAAACAGCCTGGGTGGCCCCCTGGAGCAGGACTTCAGCCGTTATCCGGCCCCACGGCAAGGGGCCTTAAAGGCCATGCTTGCAGAACGGGAAGGCTTGCAACTGAACCAGGTATTCCTGGGCAACGGCAGCGATGAGGCCATCGATCTGATCCTGCGGGCCTTTTGCGTGCCGGGGCAGGACAATGTTTTACTTCTGCCGCCAACCTACGGCATGTATGCAGTACAGGCGAATATTCAGGGCGTCTCGATCCGGGAGGCGCCGCTGCGACCTGATTTTTCCCCGGACCCGCTTGCTATTCGCGCCGCAACCGATGCGAATTCAAAGGTGTTGTTTCTTTGCTCCCCGAATAATCCCTCCGGAAATTGTTTGCCGGAAGCCTTTGTTCGCGATATGCTGCTGACATTTCCGGGTATAGTTGTGGTCGATGAGGCCTATGTAGATTTTTCCGCTCAGATTTCTCTGACCCGGTATCTGGATGAATTCCCCAATCTGGTTGTACTTAAAACCTTTTCCAAGGCATGGGGTCTGGCCGGCTTGCGCTTCGGGATGGCTTTTGCCGGGGAGCCCATTATCCAGGTATTAAACAAGATAAAATATCCCTACAACCTGAATACCGCTACACTTCAAATGGCCTTCTCCGCCCTGCAAAATGTAAAGCAGGTAGAACAAAACATTCAGATGCTCCTGGCCGAGCGGGAACGCATGGCCATTGCGCTCGCCCGCCTGCCCGTTATCCGGGAGGTATTCCCCAGCGAAGCAAATTTCCTGCTCGTCCGCACGGTTGATGCCGGTGTCCTTTATGACGATCTCTTCAAACAAGGGATTGTCGTGCGCAACCGTTCCCGCGAATTGCACTGCGAAAATTGCCTGCGCATCACCATTGGTACACCGGCGGAAAACGACCGCCTGCTGGCAGCTTTGCGTAACCTGTAACGAAATTCGTATGAAAAAAATACTCTTTCTCGACCGCGACGGGACTTTGATCGTGGAGCCCCAACCCGACCAGCAGGTTGACAGCCTGGAAAAACTGGAATTCATCCCCGGCGCTATTTATGCCCTGGCGCGGATCATACGCGAGCTGGATTACGATTTGGTGCTGGTGACCAACCAGGATGGCCTTGGAACTGCCTCATTCCCCGAGGAAAGATTCTGGCCGGCGCAACAGAAGATGCTCAGGACCCTCAAGGGAGAGGGAGTCGTATTCCGTACAATCCACATCGACCGCTCCTTCCCCTCAGAAGGCCTTTTGACCCGAAAACCCGGCACAGGTATGCTGGAGGAGTACCGCAACGGAGATTTCGACCTGGCCAACTCGTTCGTAATCGGCGACCGGCTAACGGATGTTGAACTGGCCAAAAACCTGGGCGCCAGGGCTATTCTGCTACGGCAATGGGATGACCCGGCCGGCCGGGAAACGGAAATTGACCTGATCGCCGATGATTGGGAGCAGATATACAAGTTCCTGTTGTTGCCGCCCCGCTTGGTGAAGCACCGGCGCAGCACCTGCGAAACCGATATTTCTGTCGAACTCAACCTCGATGGCTCCGGTCAAAGCAACATCCAAACCGGCTTGGGCTTTTTCGATCACATGCTGGAGCAACTGGCCCGTCATGGCAATCTGGACCTCGAACTCCGCGCAATCGGGGATCTCCATATCGACGAGCATCATACGATCGAGGATACCGCCCTCACCCTCGGCGAAGCCTTTGCCCTGGCCCTCCGGGACAAGCGCGGGCTTGAGCGCTATGGGAGTGCCGAAGTGCCTCAGGGTCAGGCAACTATTCCGATGGATGATGCCCTGGCTTTCGCAGCGGTCGATTTCGGCAACCGCCCCTGGCTGGTTTGGGAAGCGCAGTTTCAGCGTGAGAAGATCGGGGATATGCCGACGGAGATGTTTTTCCATTTCTTCAAGTCATTCAGCGATGCCGCCCGTTGTAACCTCCATATACGCGCAACCGGACCAAATGAACACCACAAGATCGAAGCTATCTTTAAAGCCTTTGCCCGTGCCATCAAAATGGCGGTACGCCGCGATCCCTACGACCGAACACTCCCGAGCACCAAAGGCCGGTTGTGATGCGCTAAACCCTTCTTATTCATGCAAATAGCTATCGTAAAATACAATGCCGGAAATGTACGCTCCGTTCAGTATGCCCTGGAGCGATTGGGCGTACAGGGTATATGGACCGACGATCCGGCAGTGCTCCGGGCAGCCGACAAGGTGATTTTTCCAGGGGTCGGCGAAGCCTCCACGGCCATGGAATACCTCCGTGCGCGGGGGCTTGCGGAAGTGCTGTGCGACCTGAAACAGCCGGTTTTGGGTATTTGCCTGGGCTTGCAGCTCTTTTGCCGGCATTCGGAGGAGGGAAATACCACTTGTTTGGGTATTTTTGACGCAGCAGTCCGGCGCTTTCCGTCCGTTCTTCCAGGGCAGGAAGGTGATTCGCGCCTAAAAGTGCCGCATATGGGCTGGAATCGGCTGAAAAAAATGCAGGGCTCTCTGTTTTCAGGAGTCCGGGAAGGTAGTTTCGTGTATTTTGTGCACAGTTTTTATGCCGGGCTTAATCCGGATACCGCAGCACAGGCGGAATACGGAATGCCATTTAGCGCGGCGCTGCAGCGGGATAACTTTTTTGCCGTCCAGTTCCATCCGGAACGGTCGGGTCCGGTAGGACAGCAGATATTGGAAAATTTTTTGAACTTGTAACCATGCATATTATTCCTTCCTTCGATTTAATGGACGGCCGCCTCGTGCGCCTGCGCCAGGGTGATTTTGAACAAAAAACGGAATATCCGGACAACCCCCTTGATCTGGCTCGCGACCTGGAGGCTGCCGGTATTCGCCGCCTGCACCTGGTAGATCTCGATGGCGCCCGGGAGGGCCGTCCCGTCAACCTGCGAATCCTGGAACAAATTGCCGCCCGTACCCGTCTGGAAATCGACTATGGCGGCGGGTTGCGTTCCATCCCGACGCTCCGGCAGGTATGGGATGCCGGCGCCGAAATGTTCTCTGTCGGCAGCGTCGCAGTCCTGGCGCCCGATGAATTCAGCGCCTGGGTGGAGCGCTTTGGGGCCGATCGTTTTCTGGTAGGCGCCGATGTGCGCGACCGTATGGTGGCGGTGCATGGATGGGTAGAGCAGACTACGCTGGATCTGTTTGATTTCTTATCCAGACTGGTAAAACTCGGTATACAAAAGGTGTCCGTTACCGATATAGAACGGGATGGAGAACTGGGTGGTCCTGCAATAGAACTCTATCGCGATATTCTATTGCAGTTTCCATCTATACAATTAGTCGCAAGTGGTGGTGTAAGCAGCGTTGCCGATCTGGAAGAATTGCAGGCTATAGGTTGTGCCGGCACTATAGTTGGAAAGGCATTCTTTGAAGGTAAAATTCCTATGCAATATTTTAAGGTGCATTCGAAAGCGTAACGGTTTTTCTATATTTTTAAATATCAATAAGCATATTTATACGATTTATTATACCTGATAAAAATTGATTTGCATCAGGTATGATTTTATATATCAATGTTTATATGAATCGCGTCTTTTTATATAGACAGATAATCCTATTTCATTCTATTTTTCATTCTATTTATCATATAAATCGAACCGGTTTTGCTTTTAGTTTAAGTGCGATCAGGTTCTGTGAATAGAATATTTCACAATTTACCA
>CAYVDV010000096.1:0-13644 GCA_964450465.1 uncultured Saprospiraceae bacterium | reverse complement strand
TCCCTGGCTTCGTCAAAATGAAGCGCCCGGAAGCCGGGGTTGTTCACGTCCGGCGACAGCGACAGCGTTTTGTTCAGCGGACCAATGGCGCCGGCGACAAAGCGGGGTTGTTCCGGCGTTTGGCGGCTGAAATCATCGGCAGCTTTCCGGGCTATCTGAGCGGCCGCCAGGTTGATCTCGTAGGCGAGATCCTGAGTGCCGTAGTCGACCTGCGAAATACTGGTGCCGTTAAAGGTATTCGTTTCGAGCAGGTCTGCGCCGGCCTCGAGGTATGCGCGGTGGATCGCTTCGATCACATCGGGCCGGGTGAGGCACAGCAGGTCGTTATTCCCCTGAAGGTCCCGGGGGTAGTCTTTGAAGCGTTCGCCCCGAAAATCCGCTTCTCCCAGCCGGTATTGCTGGATCATGGTCCCCATGGCGCCGTCGATGATGAGGATCCGGCTTTGGATGGCTTTTGTAAGCGAAGTAAAAATATCTTGCGTCACGTGTACCGTTTTTTTGGAAGGCCAAAGGTAACAAGCCGGATCATAAATGGTTGTCCGGAAATACATCCGCTGTGTGTCAGACTATCCGTCGGAACTCAGTGCAGGGAAGCTGGTCTTCTGCAAAAAGGCGGCATCTACCGTGATCAAAAGGCTGTAACCCAGCCGCTCCAGGGCTACCTGAAAGCGCCGCTTGCCTTCTATCCGGATGATATGGCCCCGCAGGCCTGTCAGATTGCCCGCACTGATCTCCACCGGGTCGCCTTCCGACAAGGCGCCGGGAATAGCCTCTACGTCAAGCCCGTCTTCCAGCGTGATCCGGCGCAGGAGTTCCATTTCATATTCCGGGATGGCAATGAGGTTTTTGTTGAACCGGATAAACCCGGCGACGTGTTCTGTTTCCAGTACGGGCAGGTAATGCGCCTTGGTAATGCAGACAAATACATAGCCGTGGATCAGGGGTTTCTCCGTCAGCCGCGTACTGCGGGAATATCGCCGCATCAGGCGTTGCAAGGGAACGTAGGCATGTATTCCTTTTTTTGTCAGCAAACGCTGTACAAATTTCTCACTGCGGGCACGGGTATGCACGGCGAACCAACGCGGTTCCGTGGCATGCAGGTGGTTTATGGCAATTGCTTCAGGCATGTTTGTTAAAAATCACTGTTCCGGTTCCAGACATTCCACCGAATGCCCAGACTCCATAAACGGGTTTCCAGGTCCCGGCTGTCATCCGCGCTGTCTTTATTTCGAATCAGCGCGCGGACCTCAGCATACAGGTTGTGGCTGATCTGCCAGGAGGCATCCAGTCCGGCGGACAAGATAGTAGCCTTCACGCCCTGGCCGGTAATATTACCGTAATCTTTCAGCCGGCTGCTGTTTCCCAGCATGGGATTGGCCCCCCAGTTTCCTGTGCCGGCGTTTTCACCAGTCCGTGCATACATGAATCGGCCGGTAAACAGCAGCCGGGGGTGCGGCTGGTATCGCGCGATACCGAGCATTTCCGTGAAATTAGCCCAAAGCGGGTGTGCCAGCGGCTGGCTGTAATGGGTGTAGCTGTTGAGCGAGTCGAAACTGGAGTAGGTGTACGGCCGCACAGAATTGTACTCCACCTGCAGGTCGAGGTGATCCACACCAAACGCGTTGATGTACTTCAGGCCGGCCTGCCAGCCAAATTTGTTGCCCCACCAGCCCTTTTTTTCCGGTTTGTAGAGCGCAGAGAAGAGGAACTCATCGATCAGTACCTGCCCGTAGGCCTGAAAGCGGTGCAGGAAATTCCAGCGCCCGTCAAATCCGATCAGCACATTGTCCGGACTTCCGATCATGCCCTCCACGGTGCGGTATAAAATTACGGGGTTCAGGTACTGCAGTTCAAACTGTCGGCTCCGGTTGAAAACGGTCGCCTCGAAGAAGCCGAACGCCAGATTTGAACTCAGTCGTAGGTTCAGGTAATGTGCAGCGATGTATTTTTTGGGCAACAGGCTGTTGGCCGGACGCGGTACCGCCGTGGAAATGGGGCTGAGTTCGAGGAACAGGTTTTGATAGTGCAGGCGCCAAACCCGGGTGCTGAATTTCAGGTAATACGCATAATTTCCGACATCGGAAAGGAACAGGGATCGATACCCGTTGCCGATGAAATGCGGTCCGTGCCCCAGTTCGACACCTATGTGTTTGCTCGCCTGTACGCCTACGCAGGCATTGGCGAGGTTGAAGTCATAGCCTCGCTGAATGTCAAAAACAGTACTTTTATACGATTTGAAAAACCCGGCTCCGGGTATGGCGCGGTATTCGTCGATCCATTGGTTGACATAGTTGGGAAAGCGCGCCTGTGTTTCAAGAATATTGGTATAAAAATACACGCGGCCGTCCACATCGCCGCGCACTTCGATGCCCCGTTGGTTGGCGAAGATCAGCGCGGAATCGCCCCGGACCGTTCCGGCAGCCAATTGCAGCATCGGGTTGGCCCGCAGGTGGAATGCCGGGCTGTTGACCTCGAAGAAATTGGCCGGTGTGCGGTAAAATACCCCAAAAACGGGCTTTTTGCACTGCCGCAGGCTATCCCCAGGCCCGAGCCATTCGTTGTTATCGTCCAGCAGGTACTGCAAATCGAAGCGGTCGAGAGGGGACAAACGGAGCGCCGCGCTATCGGCAGCATGCACACAAGCAACCGCGTCGCGGCGGCCAAAGGGCCGGACTGCGGTATGGACCGGGCTGTTTGCCACGCCGATGATATCGAGGCGCTCGAGGATATGATGTGCCGGCGACTGCAAGGGAAGCGGCGCTGAGGTTTGTGTATAAACGCGCGTCGCCGTTACGCACAGCAACCAAAGGCAAACGCCGGTTTTTGAAATAATCCGCAACATGCTAAAACGAATCGGTAAATGCCTGGTATATTTTTTTCCAGGGGGCCCAAAAGTACGTGTTCCAGGAGGAGTTATGCCACAACAGGGTGAATTCCCCTCCGTGTTTTGCCACCTGGCGCCGCAATTGCTGCAAATGATCGAGGGCTTCTTCCGGAGCATATCCCCGGTACCGGGCCAGGGTAACATCCATGGCGATCAGGGGTTTTTCGCGCAGGGGCAGGGTTTGGCGGGTATGTATTTGGAACACCGGGAATTCGCAGCAGATCCCGCAGCGAAAGCCTTCTGCTTCGGGGTAGCCGAGCGTACTGTCCCAGTCCATACCGGCATCCGACCAGCGCTGCCAGGTATCCGGCGTCGAGAAACAAAGGTAATGCTGCCGGCCGCTGCGTACCGCCTGCGGCGCAACGGCCTGCAGCGAGGCCAGCTCGCGCTGGAAAACGCCCGGATCCGCGTGCGCTTCGCGGGAAGGATGAAAGCCGATCTTATGTCCCCGGTCTGTAATTTTTTGCATCAGATCTCGCACGAAGGGATGTTGTAAGGGGTAATAGCAATCGCTGTTTGCCGGGCGTTCGCCCAAAAAGTTGAAATGGGAGATGCAATTGATCTTTTCCGACCAGTCCATCCATTCGTCAAAAATATCGTAGGGATCCTGTTGCCGGAATAGGTGGTTTTGCATCCACCAGGCGGCTTCCCGTCCGCTTTTTCGCTGAAAAACACTGCCGCCCAGGGTGCGCAGCCGGTCGGTCGCCGACCACCAGAGCCGCGGATGGTCCACATCGTGGGAGAGCTGCAGCCGGAGCGCAGTTGATTTGGGCGGCTGGTTCCAGCCGAGGCGAACGAGCATCTGGTATAACAGGCCGGCGTATTCATTCACGAGAGGCCGGTCCAGAAAATGCTCCCGCCAGGCCAGCGCTGCCGATGCGGGAAAGCGGCCGTATTCGTCGCGCTGCTGCAGCACGGCCTCTTCCCAGCGGGTAAGCAGGAAAAAAGCGGAGGCAAACAGATCGGCGCCGCAGCTGATCTGCCGCTCGGATATGACCAGGTGTGCGCGGCCATACAAGGCTATGATATCTTCGCCGGCATTGAACGGATGCTTAAGCCGAAGCACTGCGCCCGGAATATTATCTGCCGACAGGTACTGCTCCCCGGCCATCTTTCCCCAAAAATGATCTTCCAGGATGAGTTCCGCTCCGTTCGGGAGTTGCAGGTGATAGTGCTCCAGGTCCGGTTGCAATTCCACCTTGCAGGGTATGCCCAGCAACTCCTCCAGCAAAACCGTGCAGGCATACGATTTTTCCGGAGCGAAGGAGGGCGATGTGCGGAGCAGAAGCATACGGTGTGGTGCAAGAATTTTATTCCGGGGATCAGACCAGGTCCAGCTGTGCCAGCGCCCGTTCCGACACAGTTTCTCCAATCGCCAGCGATGCAGTTGCGGCGGGGCTGGGCGCGTTGCAGACATTGATCAGTCTGGGTTTTTCGAGGATGAGAAAATCGTCGTGCAGTTGGCCCTCCGGCGTGCAGGCCATGGCCCGGACACCACTGCGGGCTGGCACGACATCTTCCGTGCGGATCTCCGGCACGAGCCGTTGGAGGGCGCGAACAAAATGGGCTTTGGAGAACGAGCGCTGCATTTCAGCGAGGCCATCGCGCCAGTAGCGGAAAGCCAGGCGGCGAAAGCCGGAAAATGCAAGCGTTTGGGCCAGTTCTCCCGGATGAACATCCCAGCGGGAGTAGCCTTCGCGGCGGAAGGCCAGCACGGCGTTGGGGCCGGCTTCGATGCCGCCGTGGATCATCCGCGTAAAATGCACGCCGAGAAAGGGGAAACTCGGGTTGGGTACCGGATAGATCAGGTTGCGCACCAGATGTTGCCGCTCCGGTATCAGGTCGTAGTATTCACCCCGGAACGGGACGATCTGCACGCCCGGTTCTTCTCCGCTTTCCCGGGCAACTATATCCGAATACAGCCCGGCGCAGGTGATGACCAGGCGGGCTGTGCCTTCCCAGGTATTTCCGCGGACCAGCACTTCTTTTTCTGCCGGCCGGATCGTTTCCACCCGGACGCCGGTGATCACGCTGCCGCCTGCCGCGCCGATCAGTTCGGCATATTTTTGGGCCACCAGCCCGTAGTCGGTGATGCCGGCCTGCGGCACCCACACTGCTTCCACGGCCTGCACGTGCGGTTCGATCTCCCGGATCTCGCCGGGTTCGATCTTGCGGAGACCCTGCATGCCGTTTTCCAGCCCACGGCGGTAAATGCGGTCCAGTTGTTCGCGCTCCGGTTCTTCCACGGCTACGATCACTTTTCCACAGACCTCAAAAGGAATATCCTGTTCCCGGCAGAATTCCAGCAGCAGCTGGTAGCCGTGCAGGCAGTTCCGGGCGCGCAGGCTGCCGGGGCGGTAATAGATGCCGCTGTGGATCACCCCGCTGTTGCGGCTGCTTTGGTGGGCAGCCACCCGGTCTTCTTTTTCCAGCACGGCAAGGCGAAGTCCCGGGCGTTGCCGGAGCAGTTGCAGGCCGGTGGCAAGACCGACAATACCGCCACCAATGATCAGCACATCGTACGATTTCAAATCAGGTGAATTTCTTTCCTGTGAGACGATTACTTTTACCTTAACAGGCCCCAAAGTTATCCTTTGTCTGGTACAATCTTTTTAAAGATCGTTGAATTTGTCCCGGGCACCTATCTTTGCCGCCTCGAAATATGATATTGATGAAACATCTTGCTATTCTTCTTGCTTTGGTATGCGTCCCGGTATGGTTGTCTGCTCAACGGACAGACAAAGGGACCGTTCGTGGAAATATTTACGACAAAGAATCTGCGCAACCTATCGCATTTGCCACCGTACAGATCGAAGGCGCTTCCATGGGAACCGCATCCGATATCAACGGTTTTTTTTCCATTGCGAATGTGCCGGTCGGGCGATACAATTTAAAAGTCACCTACCTGGGCTATGTGGATTACTCTGCTGTGATCCAGATTGTTAAGGGGGATATTTTGTACCAGACGATCTACCTCGAAGAAAGCGGAACCAACCTGGACGAGATTGTGATCAGCGGTAAAAAAGAACAGGCCAAAACGGAAGTCCAGGTTTCGAAACTCACGGTAACCCCCAAACAGATCCGGGCATTGCCGGCAACCGGCGGCCAGGCTGATATTGCGCAGTACCTGACCGTATTGCCGGGTGTAATTTTCACCGGCGACCAGGGCGGACAGTTGTATATCCGGGGCGGCTCTCCGGTACAAAACCGCATCCTGCTCGACGGGATGACTATTTACAACCCCTTCCACAGCATCGGCTTTTTCTCGGTTTTCGAAACGGAATTGATTCGCAACGTGGATGTGCTCACCGGCGGCTTCAATGCCGATTACGGCGGGCGGATCTCCGCTGTCGTGGATGTAAAAACCCGGGAAGGCAATCGCAAGCGGCTTTCCGGTCTGGTATCGGCCAGCCCCTTTCAGGCCAAAGCAATGATTGAAGGCCCCATCATTCCGCTGAAGGAAGATGGTGGGGCAAGCGTTTCGTTTGTCCTAACCGGCAAACAGGCCCTGATCGATCAAACGGCGCCGAAATTCTATGAATACGTCAACGATACGGCCGGTATCCCCTTTACCTACCGCGATCTTTATGGCAAACTTTCCCTGCTGGCCGGCAACGGCAGCAAACTCAATGTCTTCGGGTTTAACTACGACGACGGGGTGAATTATCCGATCACGAATTTCAACTGGGGCAGCACCGGCGGCGGTTTCGACTTTACGCTTGTGCCCAGCAATTCCAATACCATTGTAGGGGGCAACCTGACCTTTTCCTCCTACGAATCGAGCATTGAGGAGTCCGACCGCAAACCCCGGCGCAGCGGTATCAGCGGTTTTTTTGCCGGCCTGAACTTTACCAATTTCGATCGCAACAACGAATTGAAATACGGTCTTGAGATGAATGGCTTCAAGACCGATTTTACTTTTGTAAACTTCCGCAACCTGGAAATTAGTCAGATCGAAAACACCACAGAGATCAGCGCCTATCTGCGTTGGAAGCGCAAAATCGGTCCTCTGGTCATCGAGCCGGGTTTTCGGATTCAGTACTACCAGTCGCTCAATGATGTGTCGCCCGAGCCCCGTTTGGGTTTGAAGTACAACATTACCGATAACCTGCGCTTTAAGGCGGCCGGCGGCCTGTACTCGCAGAACCTGCTCTCAACGGTTAACGAACGGGATATCGTGAACCTGTTCGTCGGCTTCCTGTCCGGCCCCGAGGAGACGGTGTACAAGCCGGGCTCCACGACCAAGCGGGTAGACCATCGCCTGCAAAAATCGCTGCACGGGGTTGCCGGCTTCGAGGTGGATGTGACCAGCAATTTCGACCTCAATGTCGAAGGCTACTATAAAGACTTCACCCAGTTGTTGACGCTCAACCGGAACAAACTGGTTCCGGAGGACCCGAACTATGTCGTGGAAACCGGAGAGGCCTACGGACTTGATATTTCCCTGAAACTGGAAGCCCGGAAGTTTTATATCTGGGGCGCATATTCCCTGGGATTTGTAAACCGCTTTGACGGCGTACAGACCTACCCGCCGGTGTTCGACCGCCGCCACAACCTCAACCTTGTTTCCACCTACCAGATGGGCAAGAAAAAACAATGGGAGTTTGGCGCCCGCTGGAACTTTGGCTCGGGCTTTCCGTTTACCCTGACCCAGGGCTTTTTCACCAACTATAACTTTGATCAGGGCATCGGCTCCGACGTTTTGGGCGGCAATGGCGACCTGGGTATCATTTATGCCGGCGAACGCAACAGCGGCCGTCTGCCGTACTATCACCGCCTCGATCTTTCAGTCAAACGCACCATCGACTTCTCGAAGTACGGCAAGGCGGAGATCACGGCCTCCTGCACCAATGTGTACGACCGCAATAACATTTTCTATTTCGACCGGGTACGCTATACCCGCGTAAATCAGTTGCCGATCCTGCCCAGCCTGAGCATGACCGTACAGTTCTGACCTTCAATGACTCTAATAATGACCTCCAATGACCTCTATGACCCTAATGACCTCCAATGACCTTCTAATGACCTCTATGACCCTAATGACCTCCAATGACCTTCTAATGACCTCTAATGACTCTAATAACTTCCACAATGACCTCTAATGCCCCCCCCAATGACCATAAATAACTGTGAATGACAACTTCCTATAAACTCACCCAATATTCCCACGGCGCCGGTTGCGGTTGCAAGATCGCCCCGCAGGTCCTGGATAACATCCTGAAAACCACTGCCGCGCCCCAGTCCTTTCCCCAGCTCCTTGTGGGGAACGAAGAGCGGGACGACGCTGCCGTTTATGATCTCGGCGACGGCACAGCCCTGGTCAGCACGACCGATTTTTTCATGCCGATAGTGGATGATCCGGAGGATTTTGGCCGGATTGCCGCTGTGAATGCCATCAGCGATGTCTATGCCATGGGCGGCACGCCGCTGGTAGCCATTGCGGTGTTGGGCTGGCCGATCAATACCCTGCCGGCCGAGGTGGCCAATCTGGTGGTGGAAGGCGGCCGCAAGGCCTGTGCCGATGCGGGCATCCCGCTTGCCGGCGGCCACAGCATCGACAGCCCGGAGCCTATTTTCGGCCTCGCTGTTAGCGGCCGCGTGCGCCTGGAGCACCTTAAAAAGAACGGCGGCGCCACCCCGGGTGCGCAGTTGTTCCTCAGCAAGCCGCTTGGGGTCGGGATATTGACTACCGCACAGAAGAAGGGCGTATTGCTCCCCGAGCACGCGCAAATTGCCCCAAACAGCATGAAAACGCTGAATAAGGCCGGCGCCCGCTTCGGCCAGCTGCCTTTTGTGCAGGCCATGACCGATGTGACGGGCTTTGGCCTGCTGGGGCACTTGACGGAAATGTGCGAGGCCAGCGGCGCCAGCGCCGTGGTGCATTTTGACAAGGTGCCGACGATCGACCGGAACATTCTGGATGCATATCTGGACCAGAAATGCGTACCCGGCGGAACGCAGCGCAACTGGGACAGCTATGGCCATAAAATTGCCGGTGTCAGCGACAGCCAGCGCCATATCCTTGCCGACCCGCAAACCAGCGGCGGCCTGCTCGTCGCCATTGCGCCGGGCAGCGAAGCCGAGTTTCAGCGGGCAGCCCGGGAAGAGGGGTTCGAACTGGAGCCCTTCGGCTTCCTGATCGAACCGCAGGATGTGCGTATTACGGTGGTCTGAGGCTTTTATTTCCCCTGACCTTTCTTTTCCTGCTGGAACTTGATGAGGTCTTCCATGACGCTTTCCAGCTGTTCGGCGCCGATGCGCTTCATCAGGATCTCGTGTTTCCGGTCCAGGATGAAGATCTGCGGGGTGGATTGCACGTCGTACAGCGTTTTGTAGCGGCTCTGGATGTACGGATCATAGGTGTTCAGGAACAGGAAATCGCTGAACCCTTTTTCCTCCACGCCTTTCCAGCACTCATCGCCCTTGGGCGCTACGGCCGTGCACACGGCGAATATTTTCACGCCGCGGTCCTTGAACTTTTCTGCAAATTCAACCATGAACGGCGCCGCTTTTTTGCAGTGGCTGCAATCGGGCGCCCAGAAGAACAGGACAGTGTAGTCCGAATCGATATCCCAGAGGCTGATCGGTTTGTCATTCCGGTCTTTGACGGTGATATTCGGCGCGATCTTTCCGATAAGAATGGGCTCCAGGCGGTTGGCGTTGTCGCAGATCTTTTCCAGGTCTTCTCCTTTTACCCAGGGTGCGCCGCCGTTGCAGTAGTATTGTTTGGCAATGTGCACATAGCAGGCATCCATGCCGACAATTTTGGACTTGGCGAAGGTATTCAGGAAGTGGATGAGGTAGAACTTGTAGTTTTCTTCCGAGTTCTTCAGTTTGTCCACAATGAAATCCAGCGCGAGGTTAATGCTGTCCGGGTGCTGCGGGACGATCTTGTTGATATAGGTATCTATTTTCTGGTGGAGCACCGGGCTGCGCAGCATACAGGGATCGGCAATGTCGATGTTGTCAAAATAGTGTTCCCGGTACCAGTAGTATTTTTTCAGTTGCGCTTCTTTGGGATCGAGGCCCTCAAACTCCGGGATTTCCGGCTCCTGGGAGCCTTTGATAATTTTTGCGGTGAGGGTGCCAGGGTGCTTGGCCAGCAGATCGGACTGGTATTTTCGAACGAGCTGATCGAGCTCGCTGCTTTCCTTTACCAGCCGGAGCGAGTCGGCAGGGTTGCTGTTCAGGCGGGCCATTTGCGCCTTGATCGTATCGGCTTTGACCCGCATGGTGTTGAGATAGCCGAGATATTGATAGAAAAGCGTGTTTTCTTCCGAACCCTTGAACTTCATTTTATCCACCGCTTCTTTGGCGTCTGTCAGCACGGTGAAGTCCTGATCATCATCCGGCATCAGGATCTGGATAAACGAGTTGTCGGGTTTGAGTACCAGCAGGTACACGCCGCAGGGCAGGAGAGTATCGGCTTTAAAGGTAAAATACCCGTCTTTGTCCACCTGTACGGTGTCTTTTACATACTGTTTGTCCCCGTAGTGAAACCCGAGCGTGAGTTCGGTTTCGTTGTAGTTATCCAGTTTTACCCGGATTTGGAAGCCTTTTTGGGAGAAGGCAATGGTGGCAATGAGCATAAAGCCCAGCAAGAGCGCAGAAAAACGAGTCATGTACAGCATTTTTATTAAAACGGTATTAGGACGGGGCAAATATCCGTTGCGCTGCCCGGAGGCGGGCGGCTTTTGGGAAATGTTAACAGTTACAGGTTGTACTGCTTGATTTTCCGGTACAGCGTCCGTTCCGAGATCTTGAGTTCCTCGGCGGCCTCTTTGCGACGGCCGTTGTATTTTTTCAGTGCGCGGCGGATGGCATCTTTCTCGATTTCGTCCATGGCGAGGGGAGCGTCTTCCACGTCGGAGCGATCGTAGGCGCCTCCCGATTTGGAGGGTTCGATGATGATCGGCATTACTTTGCCGGAGTCGGTTGCGGCGCCACCCGCGTTCCGGTGCGAAAACTCTTCGTCGCGATGCGCATTGCGATCCGGGGACGGAAATTGCATGGGCGCCTGGAGCCGGCGTATACCGCTCATTTCGGGCATTTGGAGGTCGTTGCTGCTGATCAGTTCGAATATGAGCGATTTCAGGTCGTTGAGGTCGTTCTTCATGTCGATCAGGAGTTTGTAGAAGATCTCCCGTTCCTGAAATTCACCGCCGTAGTGCTGACCGCTGTGGTTGCGGTCGGAAACCACAGGCAGGTTGCGGGTAAAGAGTTGGGGCATTTGCCGTTGCAGGGCCTCGGCCGTGATCTCCCGTTCTTCGGAGAGGACGGAGAGTTGTTCGGCGATATTCTTCAATTCGCGGATATTTCCCGGCCAGCGGTACGATTCGAGGGCGAATTGGGCCTGCTCGTCCAGCCGGATCGGTTGCATGCGGTATTTTTCGGCGAAATCGTAGGCGAATTTTCGAAACAGCACCGGGATGTCCTCGCGCCGGTCTTTGAGCGCCGGCACCCGGATGGGGACGGTGCTCAGGCGGTAATAGAGGTCTTCCCGGAATTTACCTTTACGGACCCGTTCTTCGAGATCGACATTGGTGGCGGCGATAACGCGTACGTCTGTTTTTTGCACTTTGGAGGAGCCGACGCGGAGAAACTCGCCGGACTCGAGCACGCGGAGCAGGTAGGCCTGGGTATCGAGCGGCATTTCCGCGATCTCGTCCAGAAAAATAGTGCCGCTATTGACCGTTTCGAAATAACCCTTCCGGTCGCTGACGGCGCCGGTAAAGGATCCCTTTTCGTGTCCGAACAATTCGGAGTTGATGGTGCCCTCGGGGATGGCGCCGCAGTTCACGGCGATAAATTCGTTGTGTTTGCGGGCGCTGAGGGCGTGAATGATCTTGGAAAACACCTCTTTACCCACACCGCTTTCCCCCATGATCAGCACGGTGAGGTCGGTCGGCGCCACGCGGGTAGCCGTTTCCAGGGCGGCATCCAGCAGATGCGAGGATCCGACGATGCCGAAACGGGCTTTTATACTTTGCAGTTGATTGGACATTAGCGCTGGTTTAAATGGTTCTCCGGGGCGGCTGCCGGTTTTATCATTCGGCGATCTTGCCGAGCAGGGTGGCACTGGTGGTGTCGTACACCTGTACCATGACGTAATCGCCCGGTTGGAGGCCTTCTTTTTTAGGGAATACGATCATTTTGTTTTGTGAATTGCGGCCGCAGAAGTCCTGATCCGATTTACGGGAATTCCCCTCGATCAGCACCTCAAAGGTTTTGCCGATGTCGGCCTGGTTGTGCCGCAGGCTGATCGCGGTTTGCAGGCGGATCACTTCATTCAGGCGCCGTTTCTTAACCTCCTCCGGAATGTCGTCGGGGTATTTCCGGGCAGCCAGGGTGCCCGGGCGTTCCGAGTAATAAAACATATACGACATGGAAAAGTTGGCCCATTCCATGATGCTGAGCGTGTCCTGGTGTTCTTCCTCGGTTTCGCTGCAAAACCCGGTGATGATGTCGCTGGAAACGGCGGCGTCGGGCAGTATCCGGCGAATGGCTTCGATACGCTGTTCGTACCAGGGGCGGTCGTAGGTGCGGTTCATCAATTCCAGGATGCGGCTGTTGCCCGACTGGACCGGCAGGTGGATATACTTGCAGATATTCGGGTAGCGGGCCATGGTGTGCAACACCTTGTCGGTCATATCCTTGGGGTGGCTGGTGCTGAAGCGGACCCGCAGGGTGGGGTGGATCCGGGCGACCATTTCAAGCAGGTCGGCGAAGTCGGCGGGCTCGCCGGTTTCCGGGTTTTCCCATTTGTAGGAGTCCACGTTCTGGCCCAGGAGGGTTACTTCGCGGTAGCCTGCCTGGAAGAGATTATCTGCTTCGGCGGCAATGCTGAACGGGTCGCGCGAGCGTTCGCGTCCCCGGGTGAAGGGCACCACGCAAAACGAGCACATGTTGTCGCAGCCGCGCATGATGCTGATGAAGGCCGTAACGCCGTTTGATTCCAGCCGCACGGGGCTGATGTCGGCGTAGGTTTCCTCGCGGCTGAGCAGCACGTTGATCATCCGGTGCCCCTCTTCGGTAGCGCCGATGAGCTTGGGCAGGTCGCGGTAGGCATCGGGGCCAACCACGAGATCGACCAGTTTTTCCTCATCCAGCCACTGTTTTTTGAGTCGTTCGGCCATACAGCCCAGAATGCCGACTTTAGTTCCCGGGCGTTCTTTTTTGACCAGGTCAAAGAGGCGCAGGCGTTTGCGCACGGTTTCTTCTGCCTTCTCCCGGATCGAGCAGGTATTGATCAGGATCAAATCGCTTTCTTCCATATTCCGGGTGGGGGAGAAACCGGCTTCTGCCAGGATGGACGCCACGATCTCGCTGTCGGAAAAGTTCATCTGGCAGCCGTAGCTTTCGATGTAAAATTTCCGGCCGCCGGGGGTATGGCTTTCCTGCCAATGCTCCTTAAACAATACGTTGCCCTGCTTTGCTTCGTCGATATTCTTGATGCCTTCTAACGTCGGATTGCTGTCGTACATAAGTGCCTTTTCAATTTGCGCCGCAAAGGTAGGATATTTTTTCGCGTAATGTGACAAAATGTCATGTGAAAGTTGGGTGCTGCCTGCAAAATCGCGCGTGTTCGTTAAACTGTATCACTACCCTCAATCTGGATCAAGGGCGCCGTGCGTGGGTCTTTTGACCCCGCACAATAGCAACGGATAATCAAGCAGTTGGTGCGGGGTCAAAAGACCCGCGCACGGCGTGTCAGGGAGATCCAAAATATCGGTGACACAGTTTGGTGAACACGCTCCGTA
>CAYVDV010000095.1:0-13722 GCA_964450465.1 uncultured Saprospiraceae bacterium | reverse complement strand
TAGGCTTTTTTGGCGTCGTTGAACCGGTTCAGCAGGATAATGACCTGATTGTGGTACGATTCGGCGGCGGCCACATCCGAATCCGGCGAGCGGAGCGCAATGAGTACGATTTCCTTAAACTGGTTCAAGCCCAGTTCCAGATTGCTGGCACTGATGTGCGCCTGAATTTTTTTCTTATACCATTCGATTTTTTCCGTCAGGCTCATTTTCTCCACAACGGTGCTCATATCGCCGGCTTCCCCGGGCGCCTGTTGCCCCGAGTTGCCGGCAATCAGGCTGAAGTGTATGGATCCGGTTTGGGGGAGCGTGGAATACAGGGTGGGGCTTCCGAAGGCGTTAACCTCCGCTGCGGTGCCGGCATCGCGGCCGAGACGGGCGCGGGCGCCGGAAACGGCCAGGGGCACATCCTGCGCCGCAAAGAGGCGTTGGTACAATTCGCGCAAAAAAGCAAGCGAGCCCTGTTCGTTCAGGGGGTGCTGAAAACTCAGGATATAGGGCAGGCGTTTTTGCGCCAGTTCAACCAGTAGCCCGCTCTGCGTGAACGGGCCGCGATGCAATTGCACACCTTCGGGCGACTGCAGAATGAGCAACTGCGGCGGGGTGGCTGCAAAACAGGCTGCAAAAGTCTGAAAGGGCGTGTACGCCAGGCCATTTTCATCGTTGATGCAACCGACAATCTCTTCCTCGCGCTCGTCCAGGGTCAGGTGGCCGGTGAAATGGACGATATGCGGTTGAAAATCCGGGTTGTCGCTGCCCCGGATCGGGTTGCTGTCCGGCTCCACCATGTTTTTCTGAAACCATTGAAGGAATTCACTGAATGCAACGGCTTTGCGCGGCAGCTGGGCCTGCTGGATCTCGGCCGGGCGCGGTTGAAACAGCACGCGCAGGCGGATATCCTGCTGGGCATTGGCCATATTTTCATAGATCCGCAGGAGGCGGTACACGTAGGATTCGCGGTAGGCGACCAGGGATTTGCCCGATTGCCGAACAGCATCGGGTTCGGGTTCGCTGATGATCAGGAGGATTTGCAGGGGTTCGCCAGAAGCTATTGGCGCCGGCGGCGGCGGTGGGGCGGGCACTGCGATTTTCCGGATAAAGTCACAACCCGGGTTATTGCGCATGGCCAGGTCCTGGTCCTGATACGACAAAAACTCCCAGGGGAGCCCCGCCAGTTCGGTGTATGGGGCCTGTTGGGCAAAATCGAAGGTAAAACAAACCCGGTGTTGGGCATCGCCGGGGATGTTGTTCCAGTGTTGTTCAAACAACTGCTGCACGTCCACGGGCCCGGCCTGATTGGGTGCAGTTATATTGAGCAGGGAGGCCTGGATGCGGCCGATCTTGCGAATAAACTCCCGGTTGGGCTGGTAGCTGCTTCGGCTGCCGCCGCTGGTCATCAGCCGGTGCAGCACATGGAGGGCACTGAACAGGTTGTCTTCGAAATTCAATGGCGATGCAGCCTGCCCCAGAACGGTTCCGTCAGGCCCGGCGACGTGGAGTGTTACTTCCTTGTTGCCGATGTAAAAATGAAAATATAGCAGCTTGTTTTCCAATCGTTTCGCTCCTTGCAGGAGGCTTGGTACATGCCGGTAAAAGTAGGTATTATTTCAGATACCGAAGTGATTTGACTTTTGGCGAATTTACCGTTAAAGGCCAAATAAAGGATTAAATAGCGTTATTGTAGCGCGGCGGCGCTATTTTTGCGACCGTCTTAGAAATCCGGACTTTTCATGCAGCATAATGTGGACATCGAGGCCCTCAATCACCAAATTCATCTGGAAAGCGCTTTTCTGGAAAAGCTTACGGCCGAAACCGGCAAGCTGATCGTCGGGCAACAGGCCATGCTCGAACGCTTGCTCATTGGCCTGCTTACCCGCGGGCATATTCTCCTGGAAGGTATGCCGGGTTTGGCCAAGACCCTGGCGATCAAGACCCTTGCCCAGGCGGTGGATGCGAAGTTCAGCCGTATTCAGTTTACCCCCGACCTGTTGCCGGCGGACGTGATCGGCACGCAGATTTACAACCCGGCCCGCTCGGAGTTTACCGTGCGCAAGGGACCGGTTTTCGCCAATTTTGTGCTGGCTGACGAAATAAACCGCGCACCGGCCAAGGTGCAAAGCGCTCTGCTCGAGGCCATGCAGGAGCGGCAGGTAACGATCGGCAATGAAACATTTCCGCTGGAAGAACCTTTTCTGGTGCTGGCTACGCAAAACCCTATCGAACAGGAAGGCACTTATCCTCTGCCGGAGGCACAGGTGGACCGCTTCCTGCTCAAAGTCAAGATCGGCTACCCGGTCAAGGAAGAGGAGCGGGAGATTATCCGGCTCAATCTCGTCCAGGAACATCCCCGGGTGCGTCCGGTAGTGTCGAAAAGCGCCCTGCTCAGCGCCCGCGACGTGTTGCATAAGATCTACATGGATGAAAAGATCGAAGAATATATCCTGGACATCGTCATTGCGACCCGGGAGCCGGGGCAATACGGATTGAAAAGTCTTGCGCCGCTCATCAGCTACGGCGCCTCTCCCCGGGCCAGTATTGCGCTCGCGCAGGCCTCCCGGGCAATGGCCTTCCTGCGTCGCAGGGGCTATATCATCCCCGACGATGTGCGGGCGGTGTGCGCCGATGTTTTGCGCCACCGCATCGGGCTGACCTATGAAGCGGAGGCCGAAAATGTACAGCAGGAAGATATTATCGAAAAAATTCTGAGTACCGTTGAAGTACCCTGAGCCCGGAAGCGTTATTAGTTAAAGCGCACCGGCAGGGCATGCCGGGCATATTTTTAAATCCATGTATAAACCGATCAGCAACGTGCGCAAATTATTCCTTTCATTTCCGGCAATTGCAGTGCTGCTGGGTGTGGTGTTAATTACCCCGGCCCAATTGTCTGCACAAAAAAACAATCCCAAAACAAACAAGCCCGCGGCGGCCAGACCCCCTGCAGCCCCTGCTCCGGATACCGCTGTTGTCCGATTGTTTGAAGGAGGCGCCGGGCCGCAATGGGTCCGCTATTTCCGAGGCCGGCTCGACGATGTGACGGACGTGGTCCTGTCGCTGGGTTTTTCCAACGGTCAATGCCGCGGCTATATGACCTATGCCGAAAGCAAGATGCGCTTTCATCTGGCCGGAACGCTCGACGGGGTCGTCCTGGTCATGGATGAACACGATGCCAACGGCAATATTTCCGGCCATCTTACCGGCACCCTGCAGGGCGATATGATCGATGTGGAATGGACCAATGCCACCAATACCCTGGGCAGCCGCCTGACGGCCGAAGAATCCAAAACGAATACGCCCCAGCAACACCCCTGCGGCGACAACAAATGGGTGAGCCGCTATGTGGCCCGCTGGAATAACGCCAGGGTTGACCTAACCCTGGCCCGGGTAAACAACAGCATGCTCACTGGATATCTCTGGATAGAAGCCGACGACCGGACCTATTCCCTGAAAGGAAGAATTTTTCCCGATGAGCATTATGAGATACAGGCTATTTTGCCCAATGGCAAAACGGCTGCACACTTGCAGGGGAGCCTGAAAACCTCCCAAGGCACGGAATGCAACTGGGTGGGTTCCGGCGAAAAACGTACGATCAAGTTTATACTCCGCACCAAATTGCCCGTCGGTTGTCTGGAATATGCCGATTACACTACCAGCTACGACGCGCTGTACCCGCGCCCCGATTGCGCCGATTGCAATCAGGTGCTGGACCGCAAGGTGGGCGAATGGGTGGAGCAGTGCAAAACGGCCATGGCTGCGCAAAAAAAACCGGGAACGCCGGAAAACCGCAATGCCCTCCGGGCGAGCTGCTGGTATGAAGTAACCTGCTGGACGGAAACGATTTTTTGCGGCTATCTCACCTTTACCGAATCCTGGAACGACAAGACCAGCGGTATTTCTTTCAATTTTGATCTGCGAACCGGCAAGGAGATCAGCGTGGATGATCTGTTCAACCGCAGTTTCAATGCCCGGGAATGGTTTGCCGACTATGCCCGGAAAGAATCGCCTAAAATGGCCAAGTTCGCCGCGGATCCCAAATTTCGCGAATGGCTGCACGAAGAAGGTTTTCCCATGTTTACCATTCGCCGCGACGGCCTGGAGATCAGTACCTTGTTCCACCCCATTTATGGCCAACAATCCCTGACAATCCCGTATACGACCCTGAAACCCTATATGCGCCGGGATAACCCGATCGCAGACCTGGTAAAGTAAGTTATTGGACGTGGATACAACTGAACTACTCAAAAAGGTGCGCAAGGTCGAGATCAAGACCCGCGGGTTGAGCCGGCATCTGTTTACCGGGGGCTATCACAGCGCCTTCAAGGGCCGGGGCATGTCGTTCAGCGAAGTACGCATATACCAGCCGGGCGATGATGTACGGGCGATCGACTGGAACGTGACAGCCCGGACCGGCGAACCGCATGTGAAGATCTTTGAAGAAGAGCGGGAGTTGACGGTGGTGTTGCTGGTTGATGTCAGCGGTTCGTCTTTCTTTGGCAGCACCGGCCAGTCCCGGCAGGAGGTAATGACCGAGATTTGCGCAGTACTGGCCTTTTCAGCCATAGCCAACAACGACAAGGTGGGGGTATTGCTTTTTTCCGACCAGATAGAGTTGTTCATTCCGCCGCAAAAAGGCCGGCAGCACACGCTGCGCATCATTCGCGAATTGCTCAACCTCAACCCGAAAAGCCGGGGCACCGATCTGGCCGGGGCGCTGCAATATGCGCGCAATGTGTTGCACAAACGGAGCGTTTGTTTTATCCTGTCCGACTTTTTGTCGCTTAATTTTGAAGCGCCGCTGCGCGTGTTTTCCAAACGGCACGACTGCATCGGCCTGTACACCTGGGATCCCCGCGAACGCGTACTGCCCGATGTGGGCCTGTTGCGCGTGGCCAATATTGAATCCGGCACAACAGGATGGGTGGATACCACGGATCCGGCTTTCAGACGCGAATACACCCGCCGGTTCGACGAGCGCGTACAGGCGACCCGGGAAATGTTCGGCCGCGCCGGAGCCGATTTTCTCCACTTCCCAAGCACCCAGTCCTATGTACAGGCACTGCTGCAGTTTTTTGAACAACGGGCACATGTGGTGACGCACGGGTAATGTTTAAAGGAGCGAATAACAGACAAGGTGATCAATAAGGTGAAGACATATTGTTTTTGGATCGTAGGGCTACTGTTGGTGGTTGTCCGGCTGCAGGCGCAGACGGATGCCGTGGCGGCATTCGACAGCGGTTATGTGGAAACGGGCAACCCGTTTATGCTGCACCTGAGCGTGCCGGAGCGATATGGACAGCCGGAAAGCGTGGATTTTTCCGCCTGGGATACGCTGATACCCGCCGGCAATATCCTCCGGCAGTCGGACTGGCAACTCCGCGAGGGGCGCTGGACCCGGGATGTGGAGCTGATTGTGTTTGATTCGGCGGAGTTTTCATTGCCTCCCCTGCAGCTGGTCTTTCCGGGCGGCGATACGCTTGGCACCAACCGGCTGACCTTGAAGGTGCTTCCGACACCTTCCCCCGACGATCCGGCCGACATGCTCGATATCCGGGATATTTACCGGGAGCCATCGAGCTGGCGCGATTATCTGCCGCCTCTGTTACCAGTTGCGGCGGGCGTATTGGTACTTGCCCTGGTAATCTGGTGGCTGCTGTATCGCCGGAGAAAAACGGGCCTGGAATCGGTACGCACTATCCGGCAGCCCGCGCACGAGCTGGCCTTGCGCAAACTGACCGAACTGGAACGCCGGCAACTCTGGCAGCAGGGCGATATCAAATTGTATTATTCCGAGCTGACCTACATCGCCCGGGAGTACCTCGAACGGCGCTATAACATACCCACTCTGGAGTCACCCTCGGATGAGATCATGCGACTGTTGGTGCGCACGGACATCCCGGCTTCCATGCTCACGTCGATGGCGGAGCTGTTGCGCTGGGCAGATCTGGCCAAGTTTGCCAAGGGGACGCCACCCTCCTGGCTACACGAACAGGCGCTGCAACAAATCCGCCAAATGATCGAACATACCAAACCCCGGCCCACAACAGATCATCAACCGCAAAACGACCGTTCCCGAACGGTACACAACGCATAAGCAACCATGACGCTGGCTCAACCACTCTGGCTTCTGCTGCTCCTGTTGCTGCCTCTGCTGATCCGGTATTTTTACCGGCAGGGCCGGCAGCAGCGCCTGGTGCTGTTCATGCCCGACCAATCGGCTTTTTCCGGCGGTATCACCTGGCGGGTGCGGGTACGGCAGTGGTTGCCGGTGCTGCGCTGGGTTGCGCTGGGCTTGCTTGCTCTTGCAATGGCGCGGCCGCAGCGTCAGTGGCAGGAGATGAAAATTCAGGCAGATGCGGTGGATATCGTATTGGCGCTTGACATTTCCCCGAGTATGCTGAGCCGCGACTTTGAACCGGATCGCCTGCAGGTCGCCAAGCGGGTGGCTGCCGCTTTTGTGGACAAGCGCCCCTACGACCGCCTCGGCCTGGTCGCTTTTTCCGCGGAAGCGTTCACCCAATGCCCGCTTACCACAGATCACAAGGTGGTGCAGCAGTTTCTGCGCGATCTGCAAACCGGCCGCCTGGAAGACGGCACCGCGATCGGAATGGGTCTGGCTACGGCTATTAACCGGCTGAAAGACAGCCCGTCAAAAAGCAAGGTGGTCATCCTGCTGACCGACGGCGAGAACAATGCCGGGTACATATCGCCCCAACAAGCGGCTGAAATTGCAAAAACGCTCGGAATACGCGTATATACCATCGGGATCGGCACCAACGGGATCGTGCTGTCGCCAACACGCCGAAACCCCGACGGCAGTTACGATTATGCGCCGCGCCGAATGGAATTTGACACCGACCTTCTGGTGGAAATGGCCTCCGCTACCGGCGGAAAGTTTTATCGCGCCTGGTCGGAAAGTGAACTGGAAGGTATTTATGATGAAATCGATCACCTTGAAAAAACAAAAATAGACGTCACAACCGTGCGCCGGACCAGCGATCTTTTCCATTGGCTGATCGGCGCGGCTGCTGTGTTTCTGCTGCTGGAGGCCCTGCTGCGCTGGACGGTGTTGCGGTCGGTGACAATTTGATGCACGCTGCCTATGTTCCGATTTGAGCATCCTGTATTTCTGAATCTGCTTTGGGCAGTACCTGTCCTGGCACTGGCTCTGGCATCGTACCGCTGGTGGCGCAGGCGGGCTGTGGCCCGGGTAGGGGCTCCGGTATCGGTAGAGCGCCTGCTGCCGGGATGGTCGGGATTCCGTTTTTTGCTGAAAAACAGTTTATGGACAATCGCCCTGATCTTGCTGGCCATTGCCTGGGCCAATCCGCAGCGGGGGGCAAAAAAGCAGACAGTTACGCAAAAGAGCGCCGATGTCTTTATCGCGCTGGATATTTCCCAGAGCATGCTGGCTGAAGATGTAGCGCCGAACCGCCTGGAACTGGCCAAATCCTTTGTCCGGAAACTCATACGCAACCTGGAGGGCGAGCGCATCGGGCTGATCTTTTTTGCCGGAGACGCCTTTTTGCAAATGCCTTTATCCACCGACTACGCTGCGGCCGATATGTTTGCCGGCAGCGCCAGCCCTGACCTTATAACAGCCC
The DNA here is from genome assembly GCA_964450465.1 of uncultured Saprospiraceae bacterium. Lineage (GTDB taxonomy): Bacteria > Bacteroidota > Bacteroidia > Chitinophagales > Saprospiraceae > M3007. The sequence goes on along the minus strand of CAYVDV010000095.1, from coordinate 6,127 downwards.
AGGGTACCGCAATATCCCAGGCGATCGACCTGGCGACTACTTCTTTTGACGCAGGACCCGGTGGCGGCCGGGCGCTGATCCTGATCACCGACGGGGAAAATCACGATGACGATGCGCTCAGCCGGGCGGCCCAGGCATACGACGATGGTATTGTATTGCTTTTGGTGGGGGCAGGTACTGCAGCAGGCGGGCCGATCCCGGTGGGAGCCGCTGGTGGCGGATCCCTGTACAAACGCGATGAAAACGGGGAGATCGTGCGGACCCGCATGGATGAATCGCTGTTGCGCAACCTGGCCAGCCGTGGCGGCGGTGCTGTATTTCAACTCACCCAGGGGGACGGCGCAGTTGTCGCGATCCGGCGCGAGGTGGATCGCTTGCAAAAACGCGAAATGGAAGTGCGTTCGTTTTCAGAATATGAATCCTATTTTCAATGGTTTCTCCTGCCGGCCATACTCTTACTGGCACTGGAAGTGCGCGTATCCTGGCGAAGCAGAAAAAAGAAACGCACCTGATATGATACCGGGAATGATCTGGAAAAAAATTACGCTTTTGTCCTTGGCCTGCACTGCCTGGACCATTGTCCTGACGGCCCAATCGACACATAAACTGCTGCGGGAAGGCGACCGTCAGTATGAGCAATCCAACTACCGCGAAGCCGAACAAGCCTACCGGCAGGCTTCCGAACAAAAATCGGCTCCCCCCGGCGCTATCTACAATACCGGCAATGCGGTGTACCAGCAGGGCAACTATGCCGCTTCGGAAAAACTCTTTGACCAGGCCGCTCAGGCCGCCGGCAATAAGACAATGCAGGCCGATGCTCTGTATAACCTGGGCAATGCACGGCTGAAACAACAAAAGTATCAGGAGGCCGTACAGGCCTATGAAAACAGTCTTCGACTGCGCCCGGGCGACCCGCAAACCAAGGTAAACCTGCAGCTGGCCAAGAAAAAATTGCAGCAGGAACAACAAAAACAACAGCAGCAGAATCAGCAGAATCAACAACAGAACCAGCAACAAAACCAGCAGGACCAACAGCAAAATCAGCAAACACCCCAACAACCCCAGCAAAACCAGGGGCAAAACCAGCCTCAGGATCAGCCGCAACAGCAGCCAAAGGACCAACAATCCAGGCAAGCTTCCGACGGCAGGATGAATCCCGAGCAAGCCCGTCGCCTGCTGGAAACGGCGGTGGCGCCTGAAGATCAGCGCAACGCCCGGAAATACCGGGAGATGGAACCTGGAAAGCATCAAAAGGCGCCCAAAAAGGATTGGTAGAAGAGGTAGCCATCAGCGTACACCAGCCGCCAGGCTTAGCTGATCGTCCACCGTTTATAACGCCAGGTGCAGGGCCAAATCTTTATCCGGGTCACGGCTTCCACCAGCGACAACTGCGATTTGGGTAGGAGGAAAGTTATGGATCGTTTATCTTAAAATTGTTTGGGTTATCTGTCCTGTACCAATAATTTTCCCGCAGCGACAATATTATTCCGGCTGATAAAACGGAACAGATACATGCCGGAGGCCAGGCGCCCGCGTTCGAAGGTGTACCAACCGCCGTTGGTTGGGGCTTCGCGCAGCAAACGGCCATTCAGATCGAACAACTGGAAAAGGCAATTTCCCGAAAAAGCAAATGTTATCAGGGCGCGTTCAGAACACGGCTGGGGTGTAATTTTTGCTTCCGGGACTTCAGGGTTTTTTGTTGAAACGCCCGGTTTGACATAATTCAAGATTACGGTGTTCGTGCGCACGGCTGCATTATAATCGAAGTAGATATCAACAAAATTCCGGATGGGCCCTTCCTGCAGTGCGATTGCCCTGGGTTGAATGGCAAATTTGACAAATCCGTGGGATGCCGCTTCGTTGATATTGCTGTCGGGTAAAAGTATATTGTCAAAAATAAAGCGCAGGATATGGTCGCCGGTCGCCGGGTCGGGTTCTACTTCCCAGCGGTACGGATGGCTTGCAGAAAGCGGCTGGAAGCTTGCCGCATCCAGCAGGTGCGACAAGCGATCCTTGACCACAACGCGAAATGCAGTGTCGGTGCCGGTATTTTGAAAACGGATCAGATATTCGAGCCTTTGTCCTTCGGCGATCTCATCATTTGTTTCCATGCCGTCGGCATAGGCTGTTTTATCATTTGGATCATAGGCGGCCCGGTTGATGTCGCATTCCCGGTAAACGGCTGTCGTATCCAGTCCGGGTAAACACAGCTCATCCGGGAAAATATGCGTTTTAATGCAATGTAACTGCCCCAACGCGGCATCACAGCTTATGTCAATCACAAGTTGCATAGAGCCACAGGCTCCGGGCGCCAGATCGCCCAGATCAAAGCGCAAAAGCTTGCCATTCTGGGCGACAAGCGGGAGTGTGGCGGAGACAAATTGAAAAAAGGAGTCGAGTTCGACCTCGATATAGGCGTCTTTTGCCAGGGCAGTGCCTTCATTGCACCAACTCAGGGTATAGCGGTTGCCTGCACAGTAACGCAACCAGTTATTCATCGAATTGACGCGCAAATAGGGACAGGATGCCTTCTCGCGTATCGTCAGCAGTGGTGTATCGGGCGATGGTACGGTAACTGGCAGCGGGGCCTGGCAGGTTTCATAAAGGAGGCTTTTGGGTATAATACTGAAGTTATAATTGCCGGGGGGAACAAAAAAATGAAAGAGCTTGTTAGCCAGGGCCGTCGCAGTACTTACAAACGTTCCGTTCGGGCCTTCGGCCTTTACCAGCGATCCCGCCAGCGGAGCGCCCCCGGCGTCGTTGCAGTCGGCGACCAGTTCAACGCGGCAGGTAACTGCGCGGAAAGAAGTGGTCGGTTCGGTTGAGCGGTAAATTCCGCCTCCTTTTCCTCCGACATACAAATACTGATCCTGGTCGATATAACAGTAGGTTGCTTCATAACCGGATGGTAAATTGAATAATATCCAATTCTGGGTTCCGGCTTTCCGGTATGCGAATTCGCCATAATGCCTAATGTCAAACAGATTGCCTTCATTGTCTGCAGTAAGCTGGGTAAAATAACCCTGAATATAGGCGCCGGTGGCAAAGTGATCGGTGGTATAGAAAATATTATCGGATTGGGTGTTGCTCATGTATATGGTGCCATCCGGTGCGCAATAGAAAAAGTAGTTGTAGCCCAGACCGGTCGATAAATTATCCAACACGGTTGTCCAGGTAAATCCGTGATCGGTTGAACGCTCCAGGTGAGTATTTACGGTCAGCCGGTATAGGGTACCGTCGGTATGGGAAAAGAACTGATTTTGGATCAGGACCCCCAGATTGGTCCAGGAAACGCCGAGATCATCAGAGACATAGGAATTTCCCAAACCGGCCAAAAAGTAAATGGCGCCATCGCCGCCTTCGTACAGCTGGTTGGCCGGGGCATACGGGAAAGTTGTCAGGAGCTGCCAGCTGGCGCCGTGATCGACCGAGCGAAACACGCCTCCGGAATTATTGGATCCAAACAATACCCCCTCCTGTGTGACGAGCAACTCTTCAAACGCATAGGCATCCGGGGCCGGCCGGAAAATAGTCCAGGTTTTTCCGTCGTCTTCAGACCGAAGCCAGGCCGAGGAGCAGCTGTTCCGTGCGTACAGGTTTCCCTTCTGATCCCGCAGGATGGCGTCAATGGGTTCATCGGTCAACCGGTCTCTGATGGAGGTCCAGTTTTGCCCTGCATTTTCCGACCGGAACAGGTCCCGGTTATCACAGGATAAAGCGGAAATGAGCATCCGCCCATTGGCATCCGACGCGAGATTAAAATTACCGGTAAGAGCGCTTTTCCCAAATGGGAGAGCGACGTTCCAGGTTGCTCCCAGATTGTCTGTTGCCCAAATGGTATCGGCAAAACAGGCAAACAGGTTTTTACTATGGGCGTCGTAATACATGCCGGTGAAAGTATCGAGCGGTTTGGGTATGGGCAAGGTATCCCAGGAGGCGCCGTCGTTATAGGTGATCTTTAATTGACCATTTGCTCCGATAACAAGCCCGTCTTTGTCCGGCAGATAGGCAACGCCATAGGAAAAAGGTATTTTTAACTGTCCGGGATTGATAAGAATATTGGTAAAACTCCCCCCGTTTTCATCAAACCGGATGATCAGTTTATTGCTGACGACATAGTTTTTCCCATTTCCATGGATCAAAAAACCATTGAACTGCCTGGAAGGCGAGTAAAAATTATACAGTTCCTGCCAACTGCTGCCTGAGTCGTCCGAAACAAACACCTTTTCGTGGTTCGAATCCCAGCCGAACAGCCTTCCATCGGGAGTGTGTTGAACCGAATTCAGATAAAAGCTGCTCTGAGGCATTTCATACACCTGGGTAGTGGCGTTGGCTCCGGGCAAGAGCTGAAAAACCATGTTTGCCCGGACTCCCACTGCGGTGCCATCGGGCAATATGGTCATATCCCGCCAGTCAGTCTGGGTATTTTGCACGGAGGAAGGAACACGAACCCAGGTATCCCCGCCGTCAACAGAGCGGTACAGCGCATTGTCATTGGCCAAAAAGTATTCGCCGGATGGCGAGATTTCGATATCCGAAACCGGACCTGGTCCGAAAGGACCACCGAGGGGCTGAAGGGTAATTTGGCTAAACGAGGCGTAGAAAAAACAGGAGAACAAAAGGGTTATAACGGTACGCATGGATGAACGGTTTTATGAACGCTAAAAATCTGGTTTTTAGCCGTCATCTCAAAACAGTCTGGAGCGTAAAATAATGCAAGCAAGTTTCAAAAAGCCTTTCTTAACATCGATATCACCACGATCCGGAAGGTTTTTCCAGAGAACACCTGCTCTCAAAATCCGATGGCCGCGCAGGTCGGCCGGTGAAACCGCTTGTTGGATCTCATATCCACGACACGTGGTGAACGGACCGTATTTTTAGGAATACGCTTTTTAAGGACCGTTTTATAGCCTGGCAGGACGCACTTTCATTTCAAGTATAATATTTTACAGCCAGGCAATAGTTGACGGATCTTTTCCAATTCGGGATCTGGTATCGGGTTATTACTTAAATACATCACCACCAAATTTTTCAATTCCCCGATCTGAGCCGGCAGGTTGCTCAATTTATTTTCCTCCAAATCCAAATAGGTCAAACTTTTCAACTCCCCGATTTCAGCTGGCAGTCTGGTCAATTGATTTGCCCCCAAATACAACCTGTCCAAGATTTTCAATTCCCCGATCTGAGCCGGCAGGGTGGATAACTGGTTATCCTCCAAATCTAAGTCGTTCAAACTTTTCAACTCCCCGATCTGAGCCGGCAGGTTGCTCAATTTATTTCCACCCAACCCCAAATTGTTCAAACTTTCCAATCCGCCGATCTGAGCCGGCAGGCTGGTCAATTTATTTTTCCCCAAACTTAAACTGGTCAAACTTTTCAACTCCCTGATTTCGGCTGGCAGGGTGGATATCTGGTTATCATACAAATACAAGATGTTCAAACTTTTCAACTCCCCGATTTCGGCTGGCAGCCTTGTCAATTTATTTCCACCCAAATCCAAGAAGTTCAAACTTTTCAATCCCCCGATCTGAGCCGGCAGGGTGGTCAATTTATTTCCACCCAAACCCAAGTTGTTCAAACTTTTCAATCCCCCGATTTCAGCTGGCAGTCTGGTCAATTTATTTTTCCCCAAATTCAAATAGGTCAAACTTTTCAACTCCCCGATCTGAGCCGGCAGGGTGGATAACTGGTTATCATACAAAAACAAACTGTTCAAATTTTTCAATCCTCCAATTTCAGCCGGCAGGGTGGTCAATTTATTTTCCCCCAACCCCAAAGTGGTCAAACTTTTCAGATCCCCGATTTCAGAAGGCAGTCTGGTCAATTGGTTTGCCCCCAACTCCAAACTGGTCAAGTTTTTCAATCCCCCGATTTCGGCTGGCAGTCTGGTCAACTTATTTCTCCACAACTCCAAACTGGTCAAGTTTTTCAATTCTCTGATTTCGGCCGGCAAACTGGTCAATTTATTTCCCAACAACTCCAACCGGGTCAAGTTTTTCAATTCCCCGATTTCGGCTGGCAGTCTGGTCAATTTATTTTGCCCCAAATCCAACCAGGTCAAGTTTTTCAATTCCCCGATCTCCGCCGGAAGACTTGAAATCTGGTTGAGGCTCAACTGCAAAAGTTT
>CAYVDV010000094.1:8322-13930 GCA_964450465.1 uncultured Saprospiraceae bacterium | reverse complement strand
AAATGTGCCTTTTGACCAAGCCGTGGAAAAGGTAACTGAAGCCTTGAAACAGGAAGGTTTTGGCGTACTCACACAAATTGACATAAAGGCCACATTAAAGAAAAAACTGGATGTTGAGTTTCGGCCCTATACGATTTTGGGCGCCTGCAACCCTCCTTATGCGCTTAAAGCGCTGGAAGCCGAAGATAAAATCGGCATCATGTTGCCTTGCAATGTGATTGTTCAGGAGACGGCTGACGATGTTATCGAAGTCGCGGCAGTGGACCCAATTGCATCCATGTCGGCAATTGAAAACCCAAAACTGGGTAGTATTGCCATAGAAATTCAGAAAAAGCTACAAGATGTAATTGATAGCCTGAATTAAGACAGATAAGCGCCTCGGAGAGGCGTAATATTTGTACCATTTTTTGGAATAGTTGGTTTTGTGCGAGAAGAGCCGCTCAAAGCCCACACGGCTCTTCTCGCCGAATTCAGATTTGTTGTTGGTTTTCTACCAATATTACGCCTCTCCGAGGCGCTCTTGAAAATATATTCCCTTCCAAATTTAATGGGACAGGATAAGGTCAGAGACTTATCGACGCTACATTTCGGGTCGAAGAACCTCGCGAGCAGCCTACATTTTACCGTTTGCACTGTAGGGTACAATAAGCGGATTGTCATTAATCGAAAAATAACTGGGTTTTTCCGCGGGTTATATTTGCGGATAGGCTAATTTTGACTAACGGATCACCCGGCGGCGCCGGATGCCCCACTCGGAGCCTGTTTTAAAACCAACTGAGTCGAAAATGCCTGACCACCTGATATTTACCCGGGCAGTTTGTTTTTGGTATTGCCTGACAACAGCCAGCTTCGCGTTTGCGCAATCCTCCCCCATGTGGTTTCGGCGCCTTTCCATAGAAGAAGGTCTCGCCTCAACTTATGTCACCTCTATCCTGCAGGACCGCCACGGATTTATGTGGGTGGGTACCTGGAAAGGCCTGTGCCGCTACGATGGCTACCAGTTCAAGACATACCGGAACGACCCGGCAGATTCGCTGAGTTTGGGCGACGCCACTGCAACTGCCCTGCTGGAGGACCGGAAGGGCAGACTTTGGGTCGGAACCACAAAGGGCGTGGACTGCCTTGACCCCGCTACAGAAACCTTTGCGCATTATTTACAAGGCAACTTTGATTCCGAACATCCCTGGGATAACTGGGTATCTACCCTGTCGGAAGACAAGCAGGGCAGGATCTGGGTGGCCACCTACCACGGTTTGTTCTGTATTTGGCCCGAAACGGGCAAGGTGACCCCCTATCATCATAACCCCGGTGATCCGGCCAGCCTGAGCGATAACCGGATTGTTTCGCTCTGCACGGGCAGCGACGGGGCCCTTTGGGTGGGAACCGGGGACGGCCTGAACCGCCTCGATCTTCAAACCGGAAAATGCCGGCGCTTCGGCCGGGCAAAGGACGCTCCCCTTTCCGACACTTCCCTGAGCAGCAATTACATCCGGCAAATCAAAGAGGGGCAGGACTATTTGCTCTATATCATGACCGGCAGCGGGCTGGATGTGTATGATCTCAAACAGCAAAACGGACGGTTTGTACACTACTCCACAACTGCCAGGGCCTTCCTGCAGGATAAACTGGACAACTCCTGGTGGCTGGGTAATTCATCGGGGCTTTCACACCTGCCCGGAGAGGATTTTTCCACACAACAACCGGAGCGGCTGTCGTATGTGCCCGGAGACCCGGACGGACTCAGCTCGTCCTCGGTCACCTGTCTTTTTCAGGACCGTGAAGGCACTATTTGGATCGGAACGAATAAAGGCCTCAATCTGTATACCCCGGAAGCGCGGCAATTCCGGCACTTCAAAAAGAACGCTGAAAATATAAACTCCTTAAGTGACAACCTGGTATACAGCGTTTATCCGGGCCGGGACAATACCGTCTGGATCGCAACAAGCGAGGGAGGCCTGAACAGCCTGAACCCGGCAAGCGGAATCATCCACAGGTATCCGTTTGACCAAACAGGAAGCCGGTATGCAACCCAAAGCAAACGGGTATTCCGGGTGTACGAAGATAAATTGGGCGGAATCTGGGCAGGACTCAGGGACCTGGGCCTGGACCGCCTGGATCGCACAACCGGCGCGTTTACCCATTTTCGATGGCGCGACTCCCGCGACTTCGTGTCCTTTTTCTATGAAGATAAAGACAGTACGCTCTGGATTGGCCACAATGGAGGCGTGTCGCGCTACGACCGTCCAACCCGGCAATTTGAATTTTTCAGCATTGCCAAAGAAGGCGCATCCACATCCGGGGTAATAACAGGCATCCTTCAGGACCATACGGGCGCCTACTGGGTCAGCAGCAACGAACATTACCTGAACCGCTTCGATCCGGCGAACGGACACTATGATCCCATTCTCCCGGACCCGGCTAAGCCCGGCAGCATCAGCAGTTATGATATTCAGGCCATTTACGAAGATAAAAAAGGGCAACTGTGGGTCGGGACAGACAAGGGGCTGGACCGCTATGACCGGCAAAAAGGCACATTCCGGCATTTCGGTCTGCGGGAAGGTTTGCCCGACCTGATGATGGGCCACCTGCTGGAGGACGGGAAAGGAAATCTTTGGATTGCTACGGGCAGGGGCATAACCTGTTTTAACCCCGAAACGGAGACATTCCGGAACTATACTCTAATGGACGGCCTGTCCAGCAACGAATCCTGGGACTTTGTCAAAAATCCCAACACGGGGGATTTTTTACTCGCAACGGCGGATGGATTGACCATCTTCAATCCCGACAAACTCCAGGACAATGAGAATCCTCCGCCGGTCGTGTTCACCAGGTTCGCCCGCATGGACACCAAATCCGGAAAGATACTGGAGGAAAAAGGCATAACAGAAAAGGACGCGTTGGAGGTCTCTTACCGGGAAGACGCGCTGATGGTCGAATTTGCCGCAATGAGCTTCCGGAAAGCGGCCAAAAATCAGTACGCCTACAAGCTGGAAGGTCTGAACAAGGACTGGATACCCCTTGGCACAAAGCATGAAATTACGCTGACGAACCTTCCCCCGCGCACGTACCTGCTTCGCGTAAAGGCCTCTAACGGGGATGGGGTCTGGAATGAAACGGGGGCTGCGCTGAAAATTACAGTCACTCCACCCTGGTGGGCTACCTGGTGGGCCTGGCTGGCGTACGTCGCGGCAGCCCTGGGAATTTTGTTGCTGATCTACCGGTTTCAACTCAGCCGTAAACTGGCTGCCGCCGAAAACCGCCGGCTGAAAGAACTGGATGCCGTCAAGACCCGCCTGTACACCAACATTACCCATGAGTTCCGCACACCACTCACCGTAATTGCCGGCATGGCCGACCAAATCGCGGAAAACCCGGGACGCTGGCTTCCGGAAGGGGTGCAATCGATTAAACGCAATTCCGAACAACTCCTCCGCCTCGTCAACCAATTGCTCGACCTGCGCAAACTCGAAGCGGGCAAAATGCCGTTGCGCCTGGTCCAGGGCGATGTGTTGGCGTATCTCCGCTATCTGGTAGAGTCCTTCCATTCCCAGGCACGCGCCAAACAGGTCAAGCTGGACTTTGCAGCTGCGCTTCCGGAATTGGTCATGGACTACGACCCGGACAAACTGCAGCAGATCGTCTCCAACCTGCTTTCCAACGCCATAAAATTTACGCCAACAGGTGGCGAGGTAGTGGTCCGGGCAGACCTCCTCCCCGCCGGGAACCACGGCGGCCCACTACCGGTTACGGGCTCTGCTGCGCATCCCCGGCGGTTGTCCTTAACCGTGCAGGACACCGGCATCGGCATACCCTTGGAAAAACAGCCTTTTGTTTTTGACCGGTTTTATCAGGCCGACGATTCGCATACCCGGCCGGGGGAAGGAACCGGCGTCGGCCTGGCACTGACCCGGGAACTGGTCCATTTGCTCGGCGGGGAAATCTCCGTACAGAGCGAGCCGGGGAAAGGGACCGGTTTTACGGTTACCCTGCCGGCACACAACCGCGCAACCTTCTCCGCCCCGATACCGCCAGTAGCGAGCGTTCCGGTCTCCGCTGGGCAGGGGCTCCCGGATGCCACAGCACTGATACCAACCAATGGAGAAGAGACGATCGACAGCGCCCGTTATCCCCAGGTGCTGCTCATTGAAGACAATCCGGATGTTGTGCGCTACCTACACGCCTGCCTGGAAAACGATTATCAGCTGCAAATTGCCTGGAATGGCCGGGAGGGGATTGACAAGGCGATTGCATCGGTTCCCGACCTGATCATTTGCGATGTAATGATGCCGGAAAAAGACGGGTATGAGGTCTGCGAAACGCTGAAAAACGACGAACGCAGCAGCCACATTCCGATCATCCTGCTCACGGCCAAAGCGGATGCCGACAGCCGGCTCGAAGGGCTCAGATGCGGCGCCGATGCCTATATGGCCAAACCATTTGACAAGGATGAACTCCGGGTTCGCATCCAAAACCTGCTCAATCTGCGACAAAAACTACAGCAGCACTACCTGTCGGGAACAAACGGCAGGGCAGACAAGATACCGGAGACGCAACTGTCGGAAGAAGTGAAGAAGGAGGCCGCCTTTGTGCAAAAGGCCCGGGCTATTGTGGAAAAACACCTGGACGACAGCAGCTTTTCCATGGTGGAGCTGTGCCATGAAATGGCCATGAGCCGCTCGCAACTGCACCGCAAACTCTCGGCTCTGACGGGCCTGTCGCCAAACCCGTTCATCCGCCACCTTCGCCTGGAGAAGGCCCGGCAACTGCTCGCCGACACGGACTTCACCGTCGCCGAAGTCGCCTACCGGACGGGCTTCAACGACCCGGATTATTTCGCCAGGGTTTTCAGCAAATTGTATGACAAGACGCCTTCCGAGCACCGGGAAATGGCGCGAAAAGAAGGAGGATAGGAGGCCGTCCGAATACGCAGGATTGGCAACGCGGATTGCTGCGCATCTGGCTTGCGGAGCGGGAAGAACAAGCGCCTGTCCGGAACTTTTGGGCTATCCCCAAACGCTACTATAAATTAAGTGCCCGGAACTTCCATTTTGTCATCTTGTAAAGATCCGTCAGTCCTTCGCGGGTAACCTGCCAATTGCCCTTTTAGAGCGAACAGATCTTTACAAGATGACAAAATGGAAGACCCTGCGAATCTATTTGACCACTCAGGATGTAAATCCCGTACTTACTTCTTCGCCGCGTTCCAACCCATCAAGCCCGGCGTTTCCCGCATCTTCCCCCCGCATGCGACATTTGTCCGGAGATTTGGGCAGTTTGTCCGGGACGGGATTTTTAATTCTGCCCAATTTTGAATCGCCGGAAATGTGATTGCACCGGCCCGTCTTGTCATCTAATCCCCGCAACCATGATAAACACCCTCCTCATTGCTGCCGAATGTAGCGAGCTCGAAGGCCTGACCCGGAATCTGTCGGCCTATTGCCCGCAGGTAACCCTCAAAGGCGTGGCGCAATGCCCGGAAGAAGCCGGCCAATTGCTCCTTCGTTTACAACCGGAACTGGTATTTGTTGACCTTGATCTGGCGGACAGTATCATTCCGGCTGTAAATGACCCGGCTAATTCATCCTTTGAAACGATCCTCCTGTACGAT
>CAYVDV010000094.1:0-8222 GCA_964450465.1 uncultured Saprospiraceae bacterium | reverse complement strand
AATTTACCGTTCGTCCCCGCAGACGACCGTTCGTCCTCGAAAAGATACCGATAAGTGAATGGCTTCTACAATTAACATAAAAGTGTCGCCAACTTTATCCAATCCAAGCGGGACAGAACATGGAGCCAGCAATCAAACGTATTTATCGTTCTTCCGCAGAAGGTGATTCAACAGCGGAACAAGCAATGGTGGATGTTGTGGTATTAATGACCAACGGCGATCAGTACACCGCAACCTTCATGCCTTACACTGGTATCACCGCCTTGCAACACACCCACGCCGAAAACGGCGCCTACCTGAACGGCGCCTACTTCTGGAGCAAAAATCTGGTGCTGGTGGCGGATTGCAGCGCGGAAACGTTGGAACGGGTGGTACGGCAGATGCTGGAGGACGGGGAGTTGGGGGTGGTGTTTGAGCGGGTGTGATTTAAGGACAAAAATGCTCCCTCCCCCCTCCCAACTTTATCCAAAATTGCACCCCATCTTTGCGGGAATGAAGCTCTTACTGATCGAAGATGAACTGGATCTGGCGGCAAGCATACAGGAGTTCCTGCAGGGCGAGGGCTATTTGGTGGAATGGGCCGCCGATTTCCCCGGCGCCGACGAAAAAGTTGCGCTGTATGAATACGACTGCCTCATTGTTGATATCAACCTGCCCGGCGGCGGCACAGGCCTGGATATCCTGCGCAGCCTGAAAAAACGGCGCCCGCATACCGGCGTCATCATCGTGAGTGCGCGCAACGCCTTCGACGACCGTATCCTCGGGCTCGATCTGGGCGCCGACGACTACCTGACCAAACCGTTCCATCTGCCGGAACTCAACGCCCGGCTCAAGGCGCTGCTCCGCCGCCGCCACTTTGACGGCAATCCCGAAGTAGCATTTGCCGAAATACGGGTAAAACCGGCAGAAAGGCAGGTGTTCGTTCAGCATGCAGCCCTGGAACTCACACCCAAGGAATACGACCTGTTGCTGTATTTTCTCGCCAACGCACACCGGGTGCTCAGCCGCGAGAGCATTGCCGAACACCTCCTGGGCGACCAGGCCGACCAGATGGATGATTTCAATTTTATTTATTCGCATGTCAAAAACCTTCGGAAAAAACTGCTCGACCGCGGCTGCGGCGACTACATCCGGGCCGTGTACGGCGTGGGATATAAATTCACCGATCGCAAAGTATGAAACTGTTAAACCGAACCCAGGGCCTGTTTCTGTGGGCGGCAGCGCCTGTTTTCGCCCTGGCGGGGGTGGCGATGTATTTCGCGTTTCGCTATGCATTCAACGACTTTGCCGACGAAAAACTGAGCGGTGTGCGCACCGAGATCGAAACGTATGTCGGCAAGCACGACACCCTGCCCGTGTTTTTTCAAAACAATTACGACAGGCTGGATGCGGCGCCAATACCGTTGGACCAACCGGCACTTCCCGCGTTTTTTTCCGACACGCTGTTGTTCGACGCGCAGGAAGCGGAAATGGAGCCGTTTCGCCGCCTGAGTTTTCCGGTTCGCATGCAGGGACGCCTGTGGCGGGTCTCGATCAGCCAAAGCGCGCTGGAAGGCGAGGATCTGGCGCTTACCATAGCGCTGCTGCTCGCCGTATTATTTGCACTGCTGTTCGGAGTGTCGGCATGGGTCAACCGCCGGGTTTCCCGGCAGGTTTGGCAGCCGTTTTTCAATACGCTCGACCGGATGCGGCGCTTCAGCCTGACCGACGCCGAGCCGCTGCGGCTGGACGAAACGCCGGTGGATGAGTTTCGAGAACTACACCGCACCCTCGAAGTCCTCGCCGAAAAGCTGCAACGCGACTTCCAAACGGTGAAACAATTTACCGAAAACGCCAGCCACGAGCTGCAAACACCCCTGGCCGTCCTGAAAAACAAAGTGGAAATGCTGCTCCAGGATCCCGGGCTGACCGAAAAACAACTGCAGCAACTCCACATCATCGGACAAAGCGCCGGCCGGATGGCGCGGCTCAACCAAAGCCTGCTGCTGCTGGCCAAAATCGAAAACGATCAGTTCGCGGCGCGTGAACCCATCAACCTGAAACCCCTGGTCGAAAAACGACTGGACTGGCTGGAGGACTTTATCGCCGAAAAACAACTGGCAGTGAGCACAACCCTTGCGACGGCTTCCCTGGAAATCAACCCTTTCCTGGCAGACACTCTCCTCACCAACCTGCTGAGCAATGCCGTGAAGTTTAACCGGAATGAAGGCATTTTAGACATCCGGCTTGACCGCTCCCGGCTCCTGATATCCAACACGGGAGAGCCGCCGGATGCGCCGCCGGCCTCCCTGACCCGGCGATTCAGCAGGGGCAACAACGGAAACGAGGGGCTGGGCCTGGGGCTGGCCATCGTAAAAGAGATCTGTGACAAAAACGGGCTCGGTTTCGACCTGTCCTTCAAGGACGGTATCTGGCAGGCAGCGCTTGTTTTTCCGGCGCAAGCCGGGGCGAACCCGGGAAGCCCCTGACGAAATGGAAACCCGGATGAGTTTCTCCCTGCTTCACCCAAACACCCGGATTCTCTGTGCATCTTTGTTGCGGTAGTCCAATTTTGCGTTTATGCGAACAGTAGTTTTTCTCTTGTTGCTTTTGCTCTGCCCGGCGCCGGCGCCAGCGCAAGCCCAACGGGATGTCGATTTTTTCATCGGACAGGCCCTGCAAAACAGCCCGCTCCTGCAGGACTTGCAGAACCAGGTAGCTGCCAACCGGATCGACAGTCTGCGCTTGCGCGCGGGCCTGCGGCCACAGCTGAGCGGCAACGGTACAGTGCTGATCGCCCCGGCATACAAAGGCTGGGGGTACGATTATGCCGTCACTAATGGCGGCGGCCTGACGGCGCTGGTTTCTGCCAGTCAACCCATCGTGAGCCGGGAAAACACAGCCGCCCAAACCCAGGCCATCACCCTGCAATCGCTGACGGCCCAAAACAGCGCCAAAACCACCGCCCAGGACCTGCGGCGCGAGGTGGTGGCGCAATACCTCAGCGCGCTGGGCGACCGGCAGCAACTGGATTTTAACCGCGAAATGCTGGACCTGCTGCAGCGCGAAGAAACGGTGCTGAAACAGCTGACCGGGGCAAGCGTGTACCGGCAAACGGATTACCTGATTTTTCTGGCCGCCATACAGCAGCAGGAATTGCTGGTGCAACAACTGGAAAACCAGTGGCGCAACGACCTCTCTGCCCTGAACTATATCTGCGGCATTGCCGACACCTCGGCCGTAACCCTCTCCGACCCCGGACTTACCCTGCTGCCCTTGCCCGCTCCGGAAGCCTCGGCGTATTTTGAACCTTACCGCCTCGACAGCCTGCGCATACGCAACAGCGAGGCGCTGATCGATTTTTCCTACCGCCCGAAGGCGAGTGTTGCCGCCGATGCGGGATTCAACTCTTCCTTTGTGTCAAAAGGCTACCGCAATTTCGGGCTGAGCGCTGGCATAAACGTCAGCGTGCCGATCTACGACGGGCAACAGCGGCAAATGCAACACGACAAAAACACCATCGCCGAAAATACCCGCCGGGGATATGCGCGCTTTTTCAGCCAGCAATTCCGCCAGCAAACGGACCAACTATACCAGCAACTCGCCCAGACAGAACAACTCATCGCCCTGACAAGCGGACAACTGAAATACACCCAAACGCTGATCGACGCCAACGGAAAACTACTGCGCACGGGCGATGCACGCATCGCCGACTATCTCCTGGCCCTGAACAGCTACCTGAATGCCCGGAATCTGGTGACCCAACAGCGGATCGCCCGGCTGCAAATCATCAACCAGTTGAACTATTGGAGCCTGCAATGAACAAGATCGCTTTTATACTATCGCTGCCCATTCTGCTCGGCTTCGCGGCCTGCGCGCCCAAAGCGCCCGCCGAAGCCGCCGGAGCCGAACCGGATGCGCGTACGCCCGTCACCGTCACAACGCCGGAATCCGGACTCCTGGAAGAATATATCGAGTTGAACGCCACCTCGGTTTTTCAGGTTAAAAACGTCGTGAAATCAACGGTAAACGGCTACCTGCAAACCGTCAACACCCACCCGGGTGATCTGGTGGAGCGCGGGCAGCTGCTCTTTGTGGTCAAAACCAAGGAAGCCGAAAGCCTCGGCAACGCGCTTGCGGAACTCGACAGTTCCCTGCATTTCAGCGGCCTCACCAGCATCCGCGCCACGGCCGGCGGCTACATCACCCAACTCAATTACCAGGCGGGCGATTATGTGCAGGACGGCGAACAACTGGTCACCATCGCCGACCGCAGCAGCTTCGCGTTCCTGCTCGACCTGCCCTACGAACTCCGGCCCTACCTCGCAAGCAACCGCAGGGTACAACTGCTGTTGCCCGACGGCGTCGCATTGCAAGGCAGCGTGGCAGCCGCTCTGCCAACGGTGGACCCGGTATCCCAAACGCAAAGCATCCTTATCCGGACCACTGGCGTACAAAACCTGCCCGAAAACCTCGTCGCCACCGTACGCCTGCGCAAAACCGCGCGACCGAACGCCGTTTCCCTGCCCAAAGCCGCCGTACTGACCGACGAAACGCAAAGCGAATTCTGGGTGATGCAAATGTCGGGCGACAGCCTGGCGGTAAAAGTACCCATCCGGAAAGGCCTGGAAACCGCCGGGCGGGTGGAAATCCTGTCGCCTAAATTGAACCCGGACGATCAGATCCTGCTCACTGGAAATTACGGGCTGCCCGATACGGCGCGGGTTGTAATTGAACAATGACACCATGGACAACTTCTTTTCAAAATACCGCAGCCCGCTCGCGGTTGTCATCGCGCTGCTCCTGCTCGGCGGCGGATTCGCTTACAGCCGGCTAAAAACCGCGCTCTTCCCGGAGATCACCTTTCCGAAGATCAAGGTCATCGCTGATGCCGGCCAGCAGCCGGTGGCGCAGATGATGCTGACTGTAACCAGACCACTCGAAAACGCCATCAAGCAAACGCCCGACCTCAAACTGGTGCGCAGCACCACCAGCCGCGGCAGCTGCGAAATATCGGCGTTCATGGACTGGAACGCCGATATCGACCTGAGCCAGCAGCGCATCGAGTCGCGGATCAACCAGATCCGCAATATTCTCCCTCCCGATATCCAGATCTCGGTGGAAAAGATGAACCCCAGCATCCTGCCGGTTATCGGCTACACACTGGAAGGCCGGGGCCGTTCTCCGGTCGAGCTGAAAAAACTGGCGCTCTATACCATCAAACCCTTTCTTTCGCAGGTGGACGGGGTGAGCGAAATCCGCATTATCGGCGGCAAAACAAAAGAGTACCATCTGGTGCTCGACGTGCAGAAAATGAGCGCCCTGGGCATCACGCCCGATGCGATCAGCCAGGCCCTTGCACAGACCAACTTTATTACGTCCAACGGCTATCTCAGCGACTACCGTTTCCTGTACCTGACAGTCACGGATGCCCGGATTGACAAAAAGGAAGAAATTGAAAACATCGTGGTCAGCAACAACGGCAGGCGCATTATTCTGCTCCGCGACCTGGCCGAAGTGCAGATCCGCGAAGCCAAGGAATACATTGCCATCAATGCCAATGGCAAGGACGGGATCCTGATCGCCGTGGTCAAACAGCCCAATGTCAACCTGATCGACCTGTCGGACAACATGGAAAAAAAGGTGGCCGAACTGCGCGGTATCCTGCCGAAAGACGTGTCTGTGCAGCCTTTTTATATTCAGGCCGACTTTGTGAACGATGCCGTGCGCAGCGTGACCGACAGCCTGTGGATCGGCCTTGCACTCGCGATGCTGGTCGCGATCCTGTTCCTGCGCTCGGTTAAAGCCAGCGCCACTATTCTGATCACGATCCCGGTCACCCTCGGACTGACGCTGCTGGTGCTCTGGGCCATCGGCCAGAGCGTCAACATCATGACGCTCGGCGCCATCGCCGCCGCCATCGGCCTCCTTATCGACGATGCCATCGTGGTCGTGGAGCAGATCCACCGCACCCACGAGGAGCACCCCGAGACGCCGACCCGTGAATTGCTGGGCAAGTCGATCCGGTACCTGTTGCCGGCCATGTTGGGCTCTTCGGCCAGCACCATCGTTATTTTCTTCCCCTTTGTGCTGATGAGCGGTGTGGCAGGCGCCTATTTCAAAGTGATGACGAATACGATGATCATCACGCTGGTCTGCTCGTTTCTGGTAACCTGGTTGCTGCTCCCGGTAGTATATCTGTTGCTCACGCACGAACGGCCGGGCAGAAAAGCCGTCGCCGGGCACCAGATGCCGGAACAGCGCTGGGTGCGGTTTTTTATTCGCCGCGCCTGGCTGAGTCTCCTTATCGTAGCCGCACTGGCCTGGGTGGTCTGGCTGGTACTGCCAAAACTGGAAACTGGGTTTTTGCCCGAAATGGACGAAGGCAGCATTGTGCTCGACTACGACTCGCCCCCCGGCACCTCGCTCGAAGAGACCGACCGGATGCTGCGGGAAGTGGAAAAAATTATCGTGCACATCCCGGAGGTAGAAACCTATAGCCGCCGAACCGGCACGCAGATGGGCTTTTTTATCACTGAGCCCAGCCGGGGCGACTACCTGATCCAGCTCAAAAAACAGCGCACCCGCAGTACGGAAGCGGTCATTGCCGACATCCGCGCCCGCGTAGAAGCCACTCAACCGGCCCTGCGGATCGATTTCGGGCAGGTCATCGGCGATATGCTCGGCGACCTCATGGCAAGCGTGCAACCGATCGAGGTAAAAATTTACGGCGCCGACCAAAAGACCCTGCAGGAATTGTCGCGGCAGGTAGCTGGCGTAATCGAAACGGTGCCCGGCGCCGCAGATGTGTTCGACGGCATCGTGATCGCGGGCCCGTCGGTGCGCGTGGAACCCGATTTTGTGCGGCTGGCACAGTTTGGCATCACCCCGGCCAACCTGCAGTACCAACTGCAAACCGCCCTCGAAGGCAATGTCGTCGGCAACCTGTACGAACCGGAACAACTGTCGGACATCCGGCTGGTATATCCCAACAACCGCAGCCTGAGCATTGAAAACCTGCGGCGGCTGCAAATTTTTCTACCCAACGGCAAACTGAAACCCATTGCCGAACTGGCAGCCGTTTACCTGCAGGAAGGCGAAGCGGAAATCGAGCGCGAGAACCTGCAAATGATGGGGGTGGTGACCGGCCGGCTCGACAACCGCGACCTGGGCAGCGTGATGCGCGACATCCAGCGCGAGGTGCATGCGCAGGTGCTGCTTCCATCTGGCTATCATATCCAGTACGGCGGTGCATTTGCCGAGCAACAGCAATCGTTCCGGGAACTGCTGGCCATACTTATCATTGCCAGTTTACTGGTATTCGGCACTATTCTGTTTTTGTTCCGGGATATCCGCATTGCATTGCTGATCCTGCTGGTGGCCGTCCTGGGAATTTCCGGAAGCTACGGATTGCTTTACCTGACCAACACCGCGCTGAACGTGGGCAGTTACACCGGCCTGATCATGATCGTCGGGATTATCGGGGAAAACGCCATCTTCACGTTCCTGCAGTTCCGCGAGATGCAGGCTGCAGGCCGTTCGGTGGAAGCGTCGATTGTGTTTGCCATTTCCACCCGCTTACGGCCCAAACTAATGACGGCTTTCGGAGCCATTATTGCCCTGATGCCACTGGCATTGGGTATCGGCACCGGCGCACAGCTGCACCAGCCGCTGGCTATTGCTGTAATTGGCGGCTTTCTGGCGGCTTTGCCGCTGTTGCTCATCGTGCTGCCAACGGGAATCCGGATGCTGTACAAGGAACGTTGAGTGAGATGTTGAAATATCCTGTAACCAATCTGTTCAATTATGGAAAACGTTAAAAAACAAGAAAAAGCACTGCTTCGCAAACTGCTCCAAACCAACGACGAATCGCTGCGCAAACTGCACGATATCGTCGAATCCACCATGCGGGAAGAGGAACTTATCATTCAAAATCTGTTGCACCCCCCGGCCGAAGTGCTCACGCGGGGGCAGCGCATCTCCGATAAAGTAGCGCGCTTCGGCGGCAGCTGGGCGTTTATTATCCTGTTTATGGTCATCCTCTTTGTCTGGATCCTGTTCAACACCCTGTCGCCCAAAGGCGATGAATTTGATCCCTATCCCTTCATCCTGATGAATCTGGTCCTGTCCTGCATCGCCGCCCTGCAGGCGCCTATCATTATGATGTCGCAAAACCGAAAGGAGGAAAAAGACCGGCAACGCGCCGAAAACGATTATCTGGTGAATCTGAAAGCCGAACTGGA
>CAYVDV010000093.1:0-13936 GCA_964450465.1 uncultured Saprospiraceae bacterium | reverse complement strand
GTGCTGCTGGGCATTTTGGCAGTAGTCACCTGGATCGTATTATTCCTGCTCCGAAAGGCCATTTACCGCTCTTCCAGTATGGACACGGGACGCAAATACGCGCTGTACCAGATCATCCGCTACTTTCTGCTGGTGATCGTAATCGCTATCGCACTGGAAAGCCTCGGGGTCAGTTTGACCGTCCTGCTGGCTGGCTCGGCCGCACTGCTCGTCGGCGTGGGCCTGGGTCTGCAAAATTTGTTCAACGACTTCGTGTCGGGGCTCATCCTTCTCGTGGACGGCTCGGTAGAGGTCAACGACGTAATTGAGGTGGACGGCATGGTAGCCCGGGTGGAGTCCATCAAATTGCGGACCTCTGTGGTGCGCACCCGCGACGAGAAGTATATCATCGTACCGAACTCCGTGCTCACCGGGAGCAAACTGATCAACTGGACCCACCACGACCAGCTCTCCCGCTTCGAGATAACAGTAGGCGTGGCTTACGCCTCCGATGTGGACAAGGTCCGGGAGATCATGGTAAATGTGGCGCGACAACACCCGCAGGTTTCCGGCAAGCGCGAACCGTTTGCCCGTTTGACCAACTTCGGCGATTCATCGATTGATTTTGAATTGCTGTTCTGGACCGACGAAGTATTTCGCGTTGAGAATACAAAAAGCGATATTCGCATCGGCATTTGCCAGGCGTTCCGCGAAAACGGGGTAGAGATCCCGTTCCCGCAACGCGTATTACATCAGAGGTAACCATGGATAACATCATAAAACGCTACTTCAATCTTCGCGCCGACCAAGCCACCGCCGCGGAGATTGCCGAGGACATCCGGCAGGGCTGCGAATTCAAGGGAACCAACCTTTGGGCGCTGGTAGCGGCTATTTTGATCGCCTCCGTAGGGCTGAACAACAATTCGACGGCCGTGATCATTGGCGCGATGTTGATCTCGCCGCTCATGGGGCCGATTATCGGCGCGGGCTATGCCCTGGCAACCTTTGACTTTGATCTGCTCAAAATCGCCGGACGCAATTTTCTGACCTTCGTACTGATCAGCCTGGCTACCTCGGCGCTTTTCTTTGGCCTTTCACCCTTTGATGCACCCACCCCCGAGATGGAGGCCCGCATCTATCCCACCATTTATGATGTGCTGATCGCTTTTTTTGGCGGCGTGGCAGGTATCGTAGCCTACACCCGCAAGGAAAAAGGCGGCAACATTATCCCGGGCGTTGCTATCGCTACGGCCCTGATGCCCCCCTTGTGCACGGCAGGCTACGGGCTGGTACACCCTTCGCAGATCGAGTATCTGGCCGGTGCACTCTATTTGTTTGTCATAAACTCCGTCATGATTGCCTTTGCCACGCTCACCGTTTCCAAACTGGTGTTGCGCAGCCGTCGCCGGAAGACAGATGATGAAGATGCACAAAAACGCCGGCGGGTGACCTGGATCGTCGGGATCGTTATTGCCTGCACGGTGCTCCCCAGTCTGTACCTCGCCTATACTTTGGTGCAAAAAAACGATTTCGACACCCGGGCAAACGACTTTCTTGCCCAGGAAGTGGAATCCCTGAGTATCCCAATCCTGAAAACCACGGTTTCTTTTCAGAACAACAGCATCAGCGTTTTCAGCCTGGGCGATCCCGACAGCCTGACCAAAGCCCAGGTGCTCCGGCGCCGCAAATATTACGGGCTGGAAGAAACCAGCATTGAATTCAAATCAGCCCGGGAGTATATTGTTGAAAAAGAACGCGCCAACCGAACGGAAGCGGAACAGCAGGTAGTGGCCTGGCGCGATTCCACCTTTGCGCTCCAGAACAAACTCGACCAGATTACCCAACGCCGGACGAGGGAAGCCCGCATTCTTCGCGAACTGGTTGCAGTAGATACCAGCATTACCGCCTTCGGTGTGGTACCCTTACACACCCTTGCCAAAGCACCCGACAGCCTGACCAATGTCCTGATCACCTGTAAAATGAAATTGGAGGAGGACCATCTTAGCCAGATCCAACGGCTTCTGGACACCAAATACGAGGGGCAAAAAGTATCGGTGCGGTATGTAATCGAATAGAAGCTATCTCAAAAGTTCTGACTATGACACGTATCGCGTTCAAAATGCACCTTTTCCCGGGTAAGGCCGAAGAATACCGGCGCCGACACGATGAAATTTGGCCCGAACTGGTTGTTTTGCTGAAAAACACCGGTATTTCGGACTATTCCATCTTTCTCGACGAAAACACCAGTGAGTTGTTCGGCGTGCTGGACATTGAAGACCCGGCGGCTATGGATACTCTCCCCCAACACCCGGTCATGCAGCATTGGTGGACCTTTATGAAGGATATCATGTCCACCCACAGCGACGACTCTCCGGTCTCAATACCCCTGCGGCAGGTTTTTTATTTGAAATAAGGGCAACGCCAGATATTTAACATTTGGTCACCGAATAAATTTTCATATGCTTCGTTTTGGAAAGTGTTTGAATCCTTCGGCCAATTTCTTATTTAATCCGTGATACGCAGTTCTCGCTGACGCTCGTCAGAAGACATCCCATCCCGCCTCCGGAAAGCCTGCCCATTGTAATACTGCGTAACAAAACCGATTATCTCATTAACATTTTACCCGCATGGCTTCTTTGAATCCGCTCCAGGGCACCCTGGGGCAACGGCGTGCCGCGCATTTGCTGCGCCGCGCCAGCTTCCGCTATACCCGGGCCAAAGTGGACGAACTGGCCGGCATGGCCGCCGCATCGGCAAGCAGCGCCCTGCTCCAGCTCCAGCCGCTTCAACTTGACCAACCCGTGTATGCCGCCACGGCTGGCGCCAATCCGGTCACCTGGATCAACCCGCCGCAACCGCCCAACGCGCAAATGCCCGCCGATGAAAACGAATTGCGCCCCTTTGTTATGGCCTGGTGGCTTAATGAAGCGCTGCACGATCCCGGTGCTGCCCACCGCATGATCTTTTTCTTTCACCAGTTTCTGGCCGTTACCCCCGACGCCGGTACCAGCATGGCATTCCACGACTACCTCATGCTGCTGCGCTGGGGCTGTCTGGGCAATTTCAAACAGCTGGTTACCAAGATGATCGTCGATAATTGTATGCTCGCATACATCGACAACGACCAGAACTACGTGAATAACCCCAATGAAAACTACGCCCGCGAATTCTTCGAACTGCACACCATCGGCAGGGGCCCAACCGCCGGGCCCGGCGACTACACCAACTACACCGAGGACGATATCGTGTCGGCAGCCCGGGTGCTCACCGGCTTCAACCATGCCAAACGCAACGAATACCAGGATCCCGACACCGGCCTCCCGGCAGGCAAAGGCTACCCGCAAAGCCACGATTTCCAGCCCAAGACCTTCAGCACACGGTTCAACGGAACTGTTATTCAAGCTCCTTCTACGGACCTGGCCGGCATGAATGCCGAATTGAATGCCCTGGTGGACATGGTTTTTGCGCAGGAAGAAACCGCCCGCAACTTCAGCCGCCGCCTGTATCGCTTTTTTGTTCGCCGGAACATCGATCCGGAGGTGGAAACGGACATTATCGGCCCGCTGGCACAGACGTTCATTGCGAACAATTTCGAGATCAAACCCGTCGTGGAGCAACTCCTCTCAAGTGAACACTTCTACGATGCCGACGATGCCGAACCCAAAGACGAGAACCTGGGCGCACTCATCAAGTCGCCGCTCGACCTGGCCTTGCAAAGCCTGTCTTTCTTCAATGTCCCTGTTCCCGACCCGGTAAGCGAAACCGTCGCCCACTACGACACGTTCTACCACAAAGGCATTATGGGCCGCCTGATGGACTGGGCCGGCATGTTTATGTTCTACCCGCCCGATGTGGCCGGGTATCCGGGCTATTACCAGGACCCGGATTTCAACCGGCAGTTCTTCAACTCTGCTACTATTGTGGCGCGCTATAAATGGCCCGAAATGCTGCTCACCGGCACGCATGCCTGGGGACCCGGCGCCAGCCAGGACCTCGGCACCCGGTTCGACTTTGCCGCCTGGCTGCGCGACAGCGGGACCATTTCCGACCCATCCGACTCCTATGTGCTGGTGCAGGAACTCCTGCGCTACCTGTTCCCGGAAGAGCCGGATAACGACCGCTTCGACTATTTCCTGACTACCATTTTTCTAGACAGCCTCCCCCCGGCCGACTGGACCTATGAATGGCAAAACTTTCTGTCCTCCGGCGACGATTCCGAAGTACGGATCCCGCTTGGACGCTTGTTCAATGCCATGCTATATGCACCGGAGTTTCAGCTTGGTTAGAGGGTTAGAGGGTTAGAAGGTTAGAAGGTTAGAGGGTTTCTGGTTAGAGGGTTGCGGGGGGAGGTTGATCGGGGAAAAATCGTGTATTGAGGTCGGGAGGCAAATGAAATCGCTGGCCTTTAATTCCCGATTTATTCAGATAATCAATTAGCCCCTGGATAGCAGCCGCAATTCTTTTGGCCAGTTGATCCAAATGGGTGCGCTCTTCTTCTGAAATGTAACCATAATCAAAGGCCCGGTAACCCTGGGAACGGATTTCACCACAGGCCCCTTTTGCAATACCCAGAAAAAATTTGAATTCATTGTTATTGCCTCGTTCAAAGCCTTCTGCGATGCAATCCATTGTGCTACCGGATGAATTCCGGACTTGTTTTCGCAACTCCCAATCCCTAAAAAATGCTTCTTTTTCCGTCAGATGCTTAACTAGTTTGCATAGTTCACGAGCCAATTGCCATGCTTCTATTTCTTCGAACTTTTTGATGGTCATATTTCAATTATTTTAGAAACGACAAAAATAAAACAAAATGTTTAAAATAAAATATCACAAAGTGTGCGTGTTCACCAAACTGTGTTACCAATATTTTGGATCTACCCGAAACGCCGTGCGAGGGTCTTTGATCCAGATTGAGGGTAGTGACACAGTTTAATGAACACGCTCCACAAAGTACCTTCTAACCGAACCCTCTAACCCTCTAACCTTCTAACCCTCTAACCTTCTAACCTTCTAACCTTCTAACCCTCTAACCTTCTAACCCTCCAACCTTCTAAAATTATGAAAAGAAGAAACTTTCTCAAAATATTCCCCGCTGCGGGAATCAGTTCCTTTGCCGTAAACGGCCACACCATGCGGCCTTTTTCCAACAGCAAGATCGCCCGCCTCATGGCCGGATGCGAAGAGGTGGACGACCGCGTGCTGGTGCTCATTCAGCTCAAGGGCGGCAACGACGGACTGAATACGATCATCCCCATCGCACAGTATGATGCCTATGCCGACCTGCGCCCGGTGATCCGGGTTCCGGAAAGCGGACCGGAAAAATTCATAAAACTGGATAACACGCTGCCCGGCCCCGACCAGGTGGGCCTGCATCCGGTCATGACCGGTTTCAAAACCCTCTATGACAAGGGCTGGCTCAACGTTGTACAGGCCGTCGGCTACGAGAACCTCAACCAGTCGCACTTCAAAAGCACCGACCTGTGGCTTTCCGGAGGCGACGGCACCCCGGAAAACTCCAACATTCGCTCGGGTTGGATGGGCCGTGCGCTCAATGCCATGTACCCGGACGTAAAAGGTACCCCGATCCCGGACATGCTGTACCCCCTGGGTATCCAGATCGGCGACCCCTACCCTTCCCTGGGATTCCACACGGAAACGGAACACCAGAATTCGATCAACCTGTACGGCCAGGATCCCGACGGGTTTTACTCCCTCGTGCAAACCATCGGCGGAGCGCCCCTGCTCAATGTGCCCGATTCCGACTATGGCGACGAACTGGAATACATTATGGGCGTGGAACGCAGTGTGGACCAGTACTCCCAGTATATTACCCAGGCCTTTGACGCCGGCAGCAATGCCATCAGCAGCTATCCCCAAACGGGACTTTCCGATCAACTCAAAACCATTGCGCGCCTGATCAAAGGCGGCTGCAAGACAAAAATGTACCTCTGCTCCATGGGCGGCTTCGACACGCATGGCTCGCAGATACCGCCTGAAGGGGATATCACCAAGGGTCGGCACGCCGATTTGCTCCGAAACCTCTCGGACTCTATAAAAACGTTTTACGACGACCTGGAAGGACTGGGACTGGCCGATAAAGTAGTCGCCTGTACGTTCTCCGAGTTTGGCCGCTGCGCCCGGGAAAATGGCTCGGCTGGCACTGATCACGGTACCCTCGCCCCGATGTTTGTTTTCGGCAAAGCCCTGGCCGGCGGCATCCACGGCACCAACCTGGACCTGAACAACCTGGCCGGCGACAACCAGCTACAGGGCCAACAGTTCGACTACCGGCAGGTATTTACCACCCTGCTGCAGGACTGGCTGGGCGCCAGCAATTACGTGCTGGAACAAACCATGTTCGAAGGGTACCTGAAAATGCCTATTATGAGCAGCGCATACACCGTACCGCCCGACTGCTACATTGCCACCAGCCTGTTCGATCACGAACCCGAGCAGCGCTCACTTCGAATATTTCCCAACCCGGCGCAATACCGCGTGCAGGTCTCGTTCAACAGCAGCACCGGCTTCGACGCCCGCCTGTCGCTGCACAGCCTGGGCGGCGCACTCCTGTCGGCGCAAACCGTGGCCGTGCAACGCGGCGTGAATTATTTCCATCTCGATGTCTCTCAAGTACCTCCGGGGTCCTACTTCGTTCGGCTGGAACACCAGCATAGCGGCAAAGCCGAAGTCGTGAAATTAAGCGTAGCACGCTAAACTGGTATCGCACTGGTATGATTTTCCCTGAACGCCCCAACCAGAAACCTTCCAACCAGAAACCAGAAACCTTCAAAGCAATTTCAAAATCCGATAGTTATGCATCGTTTAATCGCAATCACCGTCTTCCTTGTTTTTTGGGGTATCCTGCCCGCATTTGGGCAGCTGCCGCCCTCCTGCAACGGCACCTCCTCTGCCATTATCTGCGAGCAGGCTTGTATTTCCTGCAATTTCGACGGCTATGTGGGCTCCACGGAGGGATATCCCTCGGGGCCGGCCACCAATTTCTGCGGTACCGTGGAAAATGCCCAGTGGATGGGCTTCATTGCGGGCGCCGCCGAAGCCACGTTCACCGTATTTCCCAGCGATTGCAGCGACGGCAACGGCGTCCAGATCGCGTTGTATGAAGACTGCACCCAGGCGCCGCTGGCCTGCGACAAAGGCCAGGAAAACGGCGGCATGCTGCCGGTATCCATCAAGGTGCCCCTGACGCCGGGACACAACTATTTCCTGCTTATCGACGGGTATGCCGGCGATCAATGCGACTTTTCCGTGGATGTATCGCCCAAGGAGGCGGTGTACGAACCCCCGCTCGGCATGGTGCAGGAAATCCAGGGAAAAACAGAAGGCTGCCCCGGCGCCAACTTCACCTACGCCGTACCGCCGGTTTTCGGCGCAGGCGCCTATATCTGGGATGGCCCGCCGGGTACACTGGTTGACAGCATGCCCGTGCCGGCTATTGTAAATGGTACGGGAGGCAATATCGTAACGGTAACACTTGGGGCACAAAGCGGCAATCTTTGTGTGCAGGCGGTCAATTCCTGCGAAGCCAATCCACCCTGCGCCAGTTCTCTGTTCATTACAATCCTGGACGATACCTACCGCCCTGACCTGCTAACCGATTCGGTAGCGAGCCTCAGTTGTACGGATTCGCCCGCCCGGCTTTTTGTAGCGATCAACCCGCCGGCTAGTTATACCCTGCAGTGGTCGGCCGACAGCAGCGGGCATATTTTATCCGGAAACGGCTCGCCACAGATCAGGGTTGACAAGACGGGGTTTTACACCCTGCTGGCCACGAACCAGGTAACCGGCTGCTCCGCCAGCGCGACCATTCGCGTCGGCGAGCCCGATATACCTTCAGCAGTGGACCTGGCCGTCCGGCATGTAACTTGTTTCGGAAAAAATGATGGGATCCTGAACGTCGGCGCGGTAAGCGGTGGCACGGCGCCATATATGTATTCGATTGATGAAGAGCCGCTTATGGTATCGCCGGAGTTTCGGCGATTGCCGCCGGGCGAACATTCCCTGATAATACAGGGCATCGACGGTTGCGAATTGGATACGACATTTACGGTACTGGAGCCAGCCGATCTGGTATTGGATCTCGATCCGGATACCACTATTCACCTGGGGCAGGAGCTGCCTTTGTGGCGGGAAAGCGCCCTCAGCGATCCGGCACGAAAAAAGCAAATGTTCGTAACGCCTCCCGAGCTGACGACCATGCTGTGCGACACCTGTATGTACCAGCCGGTCAGCTCGTTCCGGTATGAAGTCATGGTGTTGGATTCCAACGGCTGCCGGGCCAGCGATGCGCGCACTATTACCGTTGAAAAGGGGCGACGGGTCTACATCCCGAATGTGTTTGCCCCGGACAGCCCTTTTGACAATGCGCGTTTCCGGCTCTTATGCGGCGAGGATGTTGCCCGTATCCGCACCCTGCGGATCTACAATCGATGGGGAAAAGTATTGGTGGACCAAAACGACCTCCTTCCCAACGATCCCGCCCTGGGCTGGGACGGACTAATCGGGGGCGACAAGGCATCGCCCGCAGTATTTGTCTATTTCGCAGAGGTCGAATTCATAGACGGTGAAACCGAGCAGTACCGGGGAGATGTAACGCTCGTAAGATAAGCAATGCGTTTTGCGTTGGTTCACCTTTACGTAAAGGTGAACCAACGCAAAACACAAAACTCAAAACTTTAAGGGCTGATCTTGGCATAAACGATCCCGACCACTATGGCCTGGAACATTCCATACAGGAACCACGTAAAGACCATGCCGATTGAAACGGACAGGGAACTGAACGTGATCCACATGGAAGGCAGGGTAGCAACCAGGGCATATACTACGCCCAATTCGATGCCGCGCCACAGGAACGAGCCGGTGAACAAGCTTTTAAAGCGGCTCCAGAACCACGCCAAAGCGAAGCTCAGAATAAAGGGGTGCAGGAAATAGAGATACGTTTTGTCACCCTCCAGGTCAAACACCGGATTGTAGTATTGTTCCGCCAGATTAGGGAAGAACTTTACCATGAAATAAAGGGCCAGGTAACTGAATACGAGCAGGATGGCGCCTGCTGTAAAGCCTTTGATCAAAATCTTTTTCATAGTCAATAAAGATTGGTAACGTTTTGCATGGTTAGCAGGCTCCCGGGGTATTGGCGGGAAGGGGCTTATTCTGCAATATCTTCCACCTGAATCGTAAGGTCAAAGTGAAACGTGATCAAATCGTCCACCTTGATCAGGCCAAACAGCGCTTCCGGGGGATCGATACCGAATTCGGTCATTTTGAGCGATTGCTCGCCTTGTAACACGAACCGGTTTTCACCTACCTTGCGCGCCCTGGCTTGTATTTGTTTCTCCTTGCTGACATCGGTTATGGTCAGCTTTACCGTGGCCAGCACGTCAAACCAGTCGCCGTTGTGAATCTGATCCGGATCTTGCCGGGTCCTTACCAGTTCGATTTTGATGTAGGGAAACTCTTCCGCTTTCAACGCCTTGTGCATATCCCGGTCCATCTTGGCATTGTGGCAGTCAAATTTTTGGGTTCGCATGCGCAGACGCGCACTTTTGAACATCGCCACCCGATCATTGTGTTCGACTTCGATGGTTTGGGTGGGAAACCGGTCCCTGCAATCGCAGGTAAAGGTATTCACATTCGTGGTTCCCGTCAAATATAAACGGCTGGGATCTACTATGGTAAAGCGTTTTGTTTCGGGGGGGTCTATCACGCGCATCGTTGCCGCCCCCAGCCCGATAATGCCGACCAGGCATAGTAGGAGCAGGAAGACCCATGAATACTTCATAACAATCCGGTGAATTTATTGAGTGGATTTTAAAAAGGCCCTATGGCCTTAAAAAGACCATAGGGCCGGCATGTTGAATCAATCACATCTGTATCAGAAGCCGATTACTGCTTCAATGACGAAACCATTGAATTTACCTTCGTTGAAGATGCTTGTTCCCGGGAAATCTTTGTAGTTCTGTACAACATATTCACCTTTCAGCAGCAGGTTCTCAGTCGGGAACCAGCCGGCGGCAAAAGCCAGACGGTCGATCGACATTTCATTGGCGAAGCCTGCCGGTGTGCCTTTAGCCTGGATGTAACGGGCGCCGATGTAGGCTTGCTCGTTCGGAAGGAAGCGATACAGGCCTTCTACTGCCATTTGGTTGAACTTGCGCTCGCTGCCGTCGCGTTCCGCATTCGTGCGGCCTTTGATCATTTGGTAGTCGCCAAAGAGTTCCAGACCGTGGAATTTGATGAACGGGTTGATGCTGATGGCGTTGATCTTGCTGGATACGCTCAGTGCCGTAAAGCGACCGGAGTCTTTGTTGTCCTTGTACGTACCGGATTTCGGTTCCAGAACCATGAAGTAGTGCGAACCCGTGCGGTCACCGGCATACAGCGTGTTCCGCTGGATGGCCGAGTTGTTGTACATGGATGCGGACAGGCGGAAGCGCAGGTCGTTGAACTGCTTGTCGTAAGCCAACTTGAAGAAAATGGACGGATTTTTCTTGTTCGGCTCAGCCGGTGCCGGATCATCCGTGTATTTCTGAACGTTACCGTTGATGAAACCGGAGGTCATACCGACCAT
This sequence comes from uncultured Saprospiraceae bacterium, assembly GCA_964450465.1. Classification (GTDB taxonomy): domain Bacteria; phylum Bacteroidota; class Bacteroidia; order Chitinophagales; family Saprospiraceae; genus M3007. The sequence goes on along the minus strand of CAYVDV010000093.1, from coordinate 3,369 downwards.
GGCCATGAAACCGTCTGCCGGGAAAACATACAACTCACCGCCGATCTCCGTCGTAAAGGCATCAAAGATCAGGTTTTCCACGAACGGGTTGAACATCGTGTTACCGCCGTCGGAACGCTTGAACTGCATGTCGCCAAAGTTCGGCTGGAAGTGACCGATTTTGATCCGGACCTTGTCCGTGAACCATTGCGGGCTGCCGAACATCGGGAGCTTGTCAAACTGAATGTAGCCGCCTTTTACCCAGAATTCGTTGTGGTGGCGTGCCGACATGTAGTTTTCCAGTGAAACCCGGATGCCGTCGCCAATCTGCATGTCGAGGTTCAGGTTAGCCATGGCAAGGTTGAAACCGGAGCCCAGTGCCCAAAGTTCGTTTTTCTTGGCGGCGCTGGTGTCTACGTTTTCATGGCTGAGGCTTTGGAAGTCCTGGGTAAAGCTACCGCCGATGCGGATCTTGAACCCGGTGTATTCCGGTTGTTCGGCTGTTTTGGAGGGCTCAAATACGTTGATCCCGTTTTTATCCCATGCACGAAAGTACTGGATAGAAGGTTGTTGAGCAAGTGCCCAGGAGGCGCTGAAAAGGAGCGCGAGAACAGTGATGAAAAGGCCGTTTTTCATAACAAAAAAGTTGATTTTAATCCGGAAATTATTTTAATTGCTTCAAAATGAGTTTCTTATGAAGGCTTCAGGGTTAAGGAAAATACGATTTCCACCTCGTCGCCCACTGTCATGGTACCTAACAGTGCTGTCGGCGGCTTAATCTTGAAATCGGTCATTTTCAATTTTTTGGACCCGGTGAAGGTGATGCTGCCATCGCTGTTGGCCTTGCCGCGCACATACAGGGCGATCTTGTTCGTGGCCCCTGCCAGCGTAAGGTTACCGTTAGCATTCACATCATAGGCGTCGCCTTTCTTATTAACCGTAGCGTTTTCCAACTTGTAGCTGATATTTTGATACTTATCAGCCTTGAGCGCGTCGTAGGTCTTGTTGTCCATAACGGACCCTTTAGTACTCTTGATCGATTTAGTCGGAATATCCACGGATAAGGATTGAATGGACTGGAGCCCGTTGGCATCTACCGTCATAGAACCATTGGCACGCACCTCTTTTACCGCAGACTCCCAATCGTGCAGATTGGAGCTCCCCTTGATCGTCATAGTAAAACTTGACGTGCGGAAACTGCTTTGTCCAAAAGCAAGTGTAAGGGTGAATACGAAGAGCAAAACTAATTTGACTTTCATCTTGATAAAGTTTTGCACAAATGTATCGTTACCGAAATCCGCCATTAAGTGACTTTAATTACACTCCGGTTTGATCTTCGTCATACTTGAACAGATTGCCGGTTGCGATAACCCCTTCTTGTCAGAACAGAGCGATTCGAAATGACTATACGCATCATTTGGCATGACCTTAATTACCATTTTCCAGGTGATTCCGCCGGAAAAAATCGAAAAAAGCACGAAGGGTATAGTTGTATAAACATTTAATAATTTTGAAAAAGAACTGCATTGGGCCACAAAAAGAATATAAAACCGAATATGTCCATAAAAATAGAATTTTAATTCAAATGCAGATATTTTATCAAATTAGAAAAAGTGTTTTCCGTAAGCGGCCAAACATTCCCCTGTGCGCCCCTTACACAACCGGTAAAACCGGCCGGATTATCCTTCCCGGGTTATCTGTATCCCAAACAGCATTCACCCTTTCAAGGCGGCATTCCACACATTCGCCCCGTTATTTTCAGCGGCAATTCGGGGCAGTGCAAGCGGAAGACTGTACTTTTGCCAATCCCCCCTTTGACTGCCTTTCGAATTAACTACCTATATTATATATGTCCGGCAAATACACCTTACTATTATATGGACTCTGCCTGGCCGTTTGTGCCCGGGCGCAAAAATTCCCCGAGCACCCTGAACACACCGACCCGCGCAATACCGGCAACGCCCTGCTTGTCCACCTGAATGCCGGCCTGCACCTGCCGGCAGGAACGCTGGCCGACCGCTTTGGCACGGACGGCAATGCCGGCGGCGCCCTGGAATACATCACCCCGGGAAATCTTTTATTCGGCATCGACGGCTACTACCTTTTCGGTGGAGACGTCAAGGAGGACCCGCTGGCCATCCTGCGCACCCCGGAAGGCGATATTATCGGCAACAACCAACTGGTTGCCGATGTAGCCTTGCGCGAACGCGGGTATTATCTTGGAGGACTGATCGGAAAACTCTTTACCCTGGGCGAAAAACGGTCCGGCATCCGCATTACCCTGGGCGCCGGCATGCTCCGGCACAAGATCCGGTTGCAGGATAACACAAGCAGCGTCGTGCAAATTACCGGCGACTACGCAAAAGGCTACGACCGCCTCACAGGCGGGCTGGCGCTCAATCAGTTTATCGGCTGGCAGCACCTTGGCGCCAACCGGCGGGCAAACTGGTACATCGGGCTTGAATTCAATCAGGGCTTCACCAAAAGTCTGCGCGACTGGGATTTTACGGAAATGCGCAAACTGGACGGCAACAGAAAAGACCTTCGCTTCGGCATCCGGCTGGGCTGGACGCTGCCGTTCTACCTGAGCGGCGCCGAGAAACTCTATTATTGAACCGGAGATTATGCGCGTACTTTACGATGCGGTGATTTTTTTGCTCTCCGGTGCGCTATCCCTGGCGTCCCTGTTCCATCCCAAAGCAAAAAAATGGGTGGACGGACGCAAAGGCTGGCGCACTCGCTACCGCAATTCGTTTCAAAAAAAAGGCCGGCTACTCTGGGTACATGCCGCCTCGCTGGGCGAGTTTGAACAAGGGCGCCCGGTTATCGAAGCATTCCGGGAGCATTTTCCCGACTGGCAGATCCTATTGACGTTTTTTTCGCCTTCCGGCTACGAGATCCGGAAAAATTACCCGCATGCCGATCTGGTATGCTACCTGCCCGCCGATACCCGGCGCAATGCCCGCGATTTTCTCGACCTGTTCCGCCCGGACGCCGCCATATTTGTCAAATACGAGTTCTGGGCCAATTACCTGTATGAACTGAAAGACCGCAACACCCCTACCCTGCTGGTATCCGCACTGTTCCGGCCCGGGCAGCCGTTTTTTCATTGGTACGGCCGCTTTTGGCGACAAATGCTGGCTTGTTTCGAACACATTTTTGTACAAAATGAAGCATCCGGCCAGCTGTTGCACAACATCGGTTTCGAAAATGTCACCCGTGCCGGAGATACCCGCGTCGATCGCGTACTGCAAATCGCAGAAACCGCCGGGGAGAATGAAACAGTGCAGGCATTCCTGAACCGGGCCTCTGATTCCGGGAGACAAGCGAAGGGGCTGATCACCGGCAGCACCTGGCCTGCAGACGAAGCAATACTGATGCCCGCGCTGA
>CAYVDV010000092.1:11657-14078 GCA_964450465.1 uncultured Saprospiraceae bacterium | reverse complement strand
GAAATGCCCGAAAAACTATTTTGGCTTGGCGGAAAATTCGGCGAATGGCGTGGGGCAGGGCGCTACTACCGAGTGAGAAGGATTGCAACGCGGATTACGAGGATTACCGCGGATTTCTTTGGGGCGGCTGCAAAATTGCGCGGACTTAAACTTATGTGCGGGTCTTCCATTTTGTCATTCTGTAAGAATCTGTTCACGCTACGTTTGGAAGACCCCAACCTATTGTCTTCTCTGGCAAGGTAGCCGGGATTCAGGATATCAAATGTCATATTAAAATCCGCGCTCCCATCCCTCGCAATCGGCAAAAATGACGATTAAAATAAGGAGGGGTGCTACCTTCGCGTTAAAGTTAACACGCACGTATGATCGCGATCCAGAATTTTATCAACGGCCGCTTTGTCCCGCCCGCCGCCGGTCAGTATCTCGACAACCACAATCCCGCCACCGGCGAGGTGTACGGACAGATCCCCGACTCCGGTCCGGAAGACGTGGATGCCGCCGTAGCCGCGGCAGCTGCGGCGTTTCCGGCCTGGGCCGCGATGCCGCTGGAACAACGCCACGACATCCTGCGCGGCATCAGCGACGGAATTCTGGCCAACCTGGACCGGCTGGCCGAAGCCGAGAGCCTGGATTCCGGCAAGACGATCACGGCCGCCCGTACGGTCGATATTCCCCGGGCTGCGCTCAATTTCAAGTTTTTTGCCACAGCGCTCCTGCACTTTGCCTCCGAAAGTCACCAGATGCCGGGCGCCCTCAGCTTCACCCTGCGTCAGCCCCTGGGCGTGGTAGGCGGCATATCGCCCTGGAACCTGCCCCTGTATCTCTTCACCTGGAAAGTGGCCCCTGCCCTGGCCGCAGGCAACTGTGTGGTGGGCAAACCCTCCGAGGTGACGCCGTACTCGGCCTTTTTGCTGGGCGAGATCTGCAACGCAGCCGGACTGCCTCCCGGTGTGTTCAACATCGTGCACGGCCTCGGGCCCCGCGCCGGCGAGGCTATCGTGCGGCACCCGCAGGTGAAAGCAGTCTCCTTTACCGGCAGCACCCGCGCCGGCGCCGAGATCGCCCGCATCGCCGCACCGATGTTTAAAAAACTCTCGCTTGAACTCGGCGGAAAAAACCCCAATGTCATTTTTGCCGACTGCGACTACGATACCATGCTGCAAACCACCCTGGGCTCCTCGTTCAACAACCAGGGCCAGATCTGTCTCTGCGGATCCCGGATCTATGTGGAACGGCCGATCTACGAGCGTTTCAAGCGCGATTTTGTGGCGCAGGTAAAAGCCATGCGCGTAGGCGATCCCGCCGATCCGGGCAGCCGCCTGGGCGCCGTGGTGTCGAAAATGCACTACGATAAGGTGCTGTCCTATATCGAAATTGCCAAACAGGAAGGCGGGCATATCCTGTGTGGTGGGGAAGCCCTGACGCTGCCGGGGCGCTTGTCCGGAGGCTGGTACATCGCCCCTGCGGTGATCGAAGGCCTGCCGCTGCAGTGCCGTACCAATCAGGAGGAGATCTTCGGGCCTGTGGTCACGATTCAGCCTTTCGACACCGACGACGAAGCCCTGGCCCTGGCCAACGGAGCCCCTTACGGACTCAGCGCCACCCTGTGGACCAACAACCTGCAGCGCACACAGCGCTTCGCCGCCGAGCTCCAGGCCGGTATCGTATGGGTCAACTGCTGGCTCCTGCGCGACCTGCGCACTCCCTTCGGCGGAGTCAAACAATCCGGCGTAGGACGGGAAGGCGGCTGGGAGGCCATGCGCTTTTTTACAGAAGTGAAGAATGTGACGCTGGGCGGGTGAGTCGTCACGGCGCTATGTTTTTGGAATTGCCCGAAATACCCCTACTTTTGTAAGCGAACGATAAACAGCCGGGGCAAATCATTATCCATGACAGCGAGCACTGCAATACCCGTTGCCTTTTCCAGCGTTCTGGTCAGGATCCGGCCAGGTCAGGTTCTGTATCTGTCGGGTCAGGACATGACGCGGGAGGAGTTTTTCGAATTTTGTCTTCAAAATGCTGAATTGCGGATAGAGCGGGACGCTAAAGGACAAATTGAAATCATGCCGCCGACCTCCTCTGAAACCGGCAAGTACAATGCCTCCCTGACGGGTGAATTGTACCTCTGGAACCGACAGGCCAAACTGGGCCACACTTTTGATTCTTCCACAGGCTTTACCTTGCCCAATGGCGCGGAACGCTCTCCCGATGCCGCCTGGGTCAGCGCCGATCGCTGGGAGGCATTGCCAGTCGGAGCGCGGAACCGCTTTGCTCCGATCGCACCGGACTTTGTGCTCGAATTGCGTGCGACCGATCAGCCTCTTCGCACGCTCCGCGATAAAATGGCGGAGTATATTGCTAACGGCTGCCGGCTTGGTTGGCTGATCGACCCCCAAAACCGCCGTACCTATGTTTATTGGG
>CAYVDV010000092.1:0-11557 GCA_964450465.1 uncultured Saprospiraceae bacterium | reverse complement strand
GCAACGCTGGTATTTCGCGAAGCGTCCTTACGAAGGCATATTTTACGCCTGCTTACCTGCATTTCCGTTTCTTTACCGCAAAAAAATATGAACCGATCCCTGTCTTGTCTGCTGGCCATTGCCCTGCTTCCCGTTTTTTCGTTTGCGCAATCCTGCCCCTGTTCGGAACAATTCGACTGGCTGCGCCAAAAACTGGCGCTCAATTATTCCGGTTACCGCGACAAGGTAACGCCGAAAAATCAGGACGAATTCGAACGGCACACTGCCGCTTATAAAGACCGGATGGCAACGGTAAACGCCGATACCACTTGCCTGCGCCTGATGGGCGAATGGGCGCGCTGGTTTCACGACGGGCATGTGCAGCTGTCGTACAAGGGGCAAACGCAGGACGATACCCTGGCCATACGCGCTCGTTTTGCCGATTGGGAATCCATTACCCTGAGCGAAGCCGACGCCAAACTCTACCTCCGGCAACAGGGCCGCGATTCTATGGAAGGTATTTACCAGCCGAACAGCGGCAATTACCGGGTGGCTCTCGTGCGGAATCCCACTCCCGAACGGGACTTTGCCGCCATCATCCTCCGGTCCGACAGCGTGTGGTGGATGCCGGGGCAGATCAAGTTCGATCTGAAAAAAATTGCTCCGGGTAAATTCAGCACCCGGTATTATATGCGTGACCACTCGGAACGCAGCGCCGTCGCCGTTTTTCAGCGTGGCGTGCTGGAAGTGGAAGGCCTGGGCGCCTGGTACAAACAATACCCCGGTGTGCCGCAACCCATTGTCCCTTCCGCCACGTTTACGCTGAAACAGCTCGACTCCACCACGCTGCTGCTCAGGGTACCCACCATGAACGAGGAGGTACGCAAAGAACTCGACAGCCTGTTACAGGCCAATACGCCCCTCCTGCGCAGCACCGCTAATCTTATCATCGACTGCCGCAACAACGGAGGCGGCAGCGATATCACCTTTGCCCCGCTGCTCCCCTATGTTTTCTCCGGCCCGGTGAAGGGCTACCGCTCCCAGATCTACGCCACGGACGATAACATTCAGAAGTACGATAAGCTGAAGCACGACAAGAGTTTTCCTAAAAAGTACCGCTTGTTTTTTGGGCACAAGGCCCGCCAACTGCGCCGCCACAAAGGCGAATTTGTCGGTAAATGCGGCGAATACACGGAAAAAGTGAAGAAACTCAGCCCCAATCCGCAGCGGGTAGCTGTGCTGATCAACGGCGGTTGCGCCAGCAGCTGCGAACAGTTTGTCTATTATGCCGGACAAAGCGGACGGGTCACACTCATCGGACAACCCACTGCAGGGATTGTGGACTACGGGAATTTGCACTTCCTCCATTTTCCCTGTGACGCCTTCACCCTGGCCTATCCCACTTCCCGCTCCTGCCGGGTGGATATCGGCAAAGCCCTCGACGGAGCAGGCATTCCGCCGGACGTGCCGGTTTCGGCAGAGCAGGCTGATTGGGTGGAACTGGCCCGGAGTTATCTGAAACAACAGGGCAACGATTAATGCGCCTCCAGCCAGTTATCCCCAACCCCGATCTCTACTAAAATAGGTACTTTTAAATTGGGGATAGCGGTGGCCATTTTTTCCTTGATAAGGGGCCGCAAGGCGTCCAGTTCGTCCCGGTGCACATCAAACACGAGTTCGTCGTGTACCTGCAGGATCATGCTGGAGCGGAACTGACCTTCCCGCATGGCTTTCCAGATATTGACCATAGCCACCTTGATCATGTCTGCTGCTGTGCCCTGAATGGGTGTGTTGATCGCCATGCGTTCGGCCATACTGCGCTGCATGCCGTTGCGGCTGTCGATATCGCGCAGGTAGCGGCGCCGGCCCAGCAGGGTTTCGACGTACCCGTGCTTGCGGGCGAATTCGACGGTGGTTTCCATATAGTGTTTTAGCCCCGGGTACTGGGCAAAATAGTTGTCGATGAGGTCCTTGGCCTCCGTGCGTTTGATGTCGAGCTGATTGCTCAGGTTGGTGGCGCCGGCGCCGTAGATAATGCTGAAATTGACCGTTTTAGCGGCCCGGCGCTGGTCAGGCGTGACTTCTTCCAGCGGCACGCCAAATACGCGCGCCGCGGTGGCCTGGTGGATATCCTGGTTCAGCTGAAAGGCCTCAAGCATGGCTTCTTCGTTGCTGATCTCGGCGATCAGGCGCAATTCGATCTGGGAATAGTCGGCAGAGAGCAAAATATGGTCGGCATCGCGCGGGATGAAGGCTTCGCGCACCTTGCGGCCCTCGGCGGTGCGGATCGGGATGTTCTGCAGGTTGGGGTTCTGGCTGCTCAGGCGGCCGGTGGCGGCCAGGGCCTGGTTGAAGGAAGAGTGGACGCGGCCGGTGCGCGGGTTGATCAGGGCGGGCAGGGCATCCACATAGGTGCCCCGGAGTTTCATCAGCGCCCGGTGCTGCAGGATATCGGCGCAGACGGGGTATTCGGCTGCGAGGTCGGTCAGCACGGCTTCATCGGTAGAGTACTGCCCGCTTTTCATTTTTTTGCCGGGGTAGGGGAGTTTGAGCCGGTCAAACAGCACCTCGCCCACCTGTTTGGGGCTGGACACATTGAAGGTGTACCCGGTTTCCTCCAGGATCTTTTTTTCCAGGGCATCGATTTCCACGGCGAGTTCCTTCGAATAGGCTTTCAGGAAATCGGGATCGATGCGCACGCCGGCAAATTCCAGATCTGCCAGGACCTTCACGAGCGGGGTTTCCACCAGTTGGAAGAGTTTGAGCAGGCTTTGCCCCCCTGCTTCCAGTTTGGGTTCGAGGTATTGTTTGAGTTGGAGGGTGATATCTGCGTCTTCGGCGGCGTATTCCTTGATCTGTTCAAGCGGCACATCGCGCATAGTGCCTTGTGCGGCGCCTTTTTTGCCGATGAGTTCCTCGATTTTTATCGGTGAATAATCGAGATACGTTTCCGCCAGGTAGTTCATATTGTGGCGCATTTCGGGCTCCAGCAGGTAGTGGGCGATCATGGTGTCCCAGAACGGGCCGCGCAGGTCAACGCCATAGTTTTTGAGCACGATCGCATCGTATTTGAGGTTTTGTCCCACTTTTTCGATGGATTCGCTTTCAAATACCGGCCGGAACTCTTCCACAATCGCCTGCGCCGCCTCCCGGTCTTCCGGCACGGGTACATACCAGGCTTCATGGGGTTTGAAGGCAAAAGAAAACCCGACCAGGTCGGCCTGGGTGGCTTCGAGAGCAGTTGTTTCAGAGTCGTAGCAAATGGAGGGCCGGCCGAGCAGCAATTGCACGAGTTCGGCGCGTTGGGCCGGGGTTTCGGCTAAATGGTAGCTGTGTGGGGTGTTGGAGGCCCCCCTCTGCCCCCCCAAGGGGGGGGAGTCGGGCCTAAGGGGAGTTTTGTTCGCAGGGATTGCCGCTTCATCGCCAAACAGGGAACCTTGCACGCCAGCCTGTTCCCGCTCCTGTACTCCCCCCTTTTGGGGGGGCTGGGGGGGGCTGGGCGGGCTTGCCAACGGGTGTTTTAAAATATCGTTGGCAAGAGTGCGGAATTCCAGTTCCTTGAAGATCTGGAGCAGTTCTTCGCGGTTGAAGGGTTCGATCTCGAAGGATTTTTCGTCGAATTGCACCGGCGCATTGATCTCTATGGTAGCCAGCCATTTGGAGAGGGTGGCCTTTTCGCCGTGTGTTTTGACGATCTCCTGTTGTTTGCCTTTGAGTTTGTCGGCATTGGCCAGCAGGTTTTCCACGGAGCCGAATTCCTGAAGGAGTTTGGTGGCTGTTTTTTCTCCGATACCTGGCAGGCCGGGAATATTGTCCACCGAATCGCCCATGAGCCCGAGCATGTCGATCACCTGATCAACGCGTTCGATTCCCCAGCGTTCGCACACTTCTTTGACCCCCCAGATCTCCACGTCATTGCCTTGCCGGCCGGGTTTGTAGAGGAACACGTGTTCGTCCACGAGTTGGCCAAAATCCTTATCGGGGGTTACCATATACACATCATAGCCCTGTTTTTCGGCCTGTTTGGCCAGGGTGCCGATCACGTCGTCCGCTTCGTAGTTCTGGATGATCAGGACGGGAATGTTCATGGCGCGAACGATCTTTTCCACCCAGGGGATAGCCAGGGTAATATCTTCCGGCTGGGCATCGCGGTTGGCTTTGTACAATTCAAATTCGGTATGGCGGAAGGTGCCGCCCGGCGGGTCGAACACGACAGCCAGATGGGTGGGCTTTTCCCGTTGCATCATATCCCAGAGCGTGCGCATAAAGCCCTGAACGGCCGAGACGTTCCAGCCTTTGGAATTGATCAGCGGCCGGGAGATGAAGGCGTAGTGTGCCCGGTAAATGAGGGCGTGGCCGTCGAGGAGGAAGAGTTTTTTCATATCGGGAGACAGGATTGGGTCGTTAACAAAGGGTTATGGGGGCAGGGGCAAAGGTTTTGTTTTTCAGAATGAATCGCGCAATGTTTTATCCAAAAGTTCATCGGTTTCCGTTCTTATTTGTGCTTCCATGGCGGCAAAGTCCTGCTTTTCAAATGTTTGGGCGATCCGGCCGTTTTCCAGTACGCTGATCCGGTCGCATACCTGGGTGAGGGTGCTGAGAATATGGGAAGCGATGAGGGTTATACCTTGGGTTTTGCAATGCCGCCGGATAACTGCCATCATCATTTCATTGCCGGCAAAATCCACTCCGTTGAAAGGTTCGTCCAGAACAAGGACTGGTTTTTTTTGTAAAAGCACGCCGATGAAGGCGAGTTTTTTTTGCATACCGGTGGAATAGCCGTCGGTCAGCTGGTCCAGTGGCAGATCAAACAAGCGGTTCCACTGTTGGATGGCTTTGCTGTCATTGCAGATCAGGCGCAGGTATTCAACCCCCTGCAGATACGGATAAAAGTAGGGATTTGTTTCCAAAAATGCGGTTTGCTCTTTGTGCAGCGTCTGGTTTTGCCAAAGTACGGTTCCGGGCGGGGGTTTTAAGGCGCCGGCGATCAGTTGAAACAGGGTTGTTTTTCCAGCGCCGTTGGGCCCCAGGATGCCGTGCACTTCGTTGCCGGGCAGTTGAAGGTCCAGGTTGTTTAGCACCGGCTTGCGGCCGTAGGCGAAGCTGAGATTACGGATCGTAAACATATTCAGGCGGTCCAGTTGTTTTTTGCGCGGTCCAGCGCTTTATACAATACCCGGCCTGCAAGAGGCAGCGCGACAGCGATACCGCCCGGGATCAGGATGAGGAGGAGTCCGATAAACGTGTACACATTGCCCGACAGGCGCTGCAGCCCTGATCTCCAGGCGGCATATTTGTAGAAGAACGCCAGTAACAGCAAGGTCTCCAGCGCTACGGCGATGTACAAGATAAGCCACAGATGACTGGATTGCCAGATAAGTCCCTGCAGGTAGCCGGGAAGGTAAAACAGATGCAGGGCGAGGGCCGCTCTGCGCCATTTTCGCAAGAGGGCGCCCGGGCTTCCGGGCAACAGGGCCCGCGGCTCAAGCGCTTCAAAGGCGCTGGCCAGGAGTATCATTCCCAGGACCGCAGATACCGCGAGGAATGCGATATGGTACCAGACGCCGAGCTGCAAGAAGGCCGCAAGCCCCCAGGTTAGCGGAAAGCAACGGATAGCGCTGCGCAGTTCAAATTGTTTTAAGGGAAGAAAGGGCACCGCAAACCGGGAGCGCCGGTTGTAGCTGCCTGCCAGCAACCCTGGGGGCAACAAGAGCGCCGAAAGGCCGCCAGTGAGGGCTATTGCTGCGGTTTTATTGCCCGCCAACAACAAAAGGAGCGAGGTGGGCAAGAGGATCAGGGACAGGTCAACCAGGCATATCTTCCAGGCGGGCAACGCAGATTGGCGCAGGAAGGCGCCGTCCTTCCGGCCCAGTTGCACCAGCCCTCCGATAAGCAGCCCGCTGCCCAACGCTGCAGCCGTAGAAATTTGTGTCAGCCGGGCCAGGGCCGGCAACCATATCCCTGCAGTGATCAGTGCCAGTACCAGCAGCGCGCCCCAGCCGGTTTCACGCCCCAGCCGGTACCCTTGTTTCAGTCGAATAAAGAAGAAAAACCACATAGAAAATCCGGAAACATGCAAACTGGTCCTGTATTTGTGCGTAAAAGTAGTGGAATGCGACTAAATTGACCTACCTTTGCAGCCCCTGAAAAAAACGCGACCGCATAAGCTGATAAGGCGGCTCGGACGCCCGTGTTCCGATAGTTTTCCACCAACCATTCCTGAGTCTGTGCAATACCTTCAACTGGCAACTGTTCCAACCGCAGGCCAACATCAAGATAACCTTATTTTTCTCGCCGAAAAATCGGCTCTGGACCAACTGGAGTCCGTTCTGCAGCCCGCAGAAATGACCTTTTTGCGTCAGTCGGTCGCCAAAGGCGTCCGCTCTTTTTTCTTTCCGCAGGCTGATCGCGCCGTCTTTGTGCGCTTACTGGAACCCCAGGCCGATGCGGCGATCAACCTGGAAGAAACCCGGCTGAGCGGCAATGCCCTGCTGCGTGAAATGCGGCATTACCGGGCCGGTTCAGCCGTGTTATACAGTTTTTGCTCCGACGAGCTGGCGCTGGCCTTTCTGGAAGGGCTGATGCTGGGCAGCTACCAATTTCTGAACCATTTCACGGCGCCTGAAACCAAAGAACATCGCCTGCAAAGCCTCCGCTGGGCGCATGACCAGGCGCCGGAGGCGGCGGTATCGGAGCTGAACGCCCTGGTGGAGGCCGTGTTTCTGACCCGCGATCTGGTGAATGAACCGCATTCGCATTTTAACGCCCTGAAACTGGCGGAAGCCGCACAAGAGGCCGGCCAACGCTACGGCTTCGCGGTGGAGGTGTTGGGTAAGGAAAAGATCGAGAGCCTTAAAATGGGCGGTTTGCTGGCCGTCAATCAGGCCAGTACGGTACCGCCTCAGTTTTGCATCCTAGAATGGCATCCGGCCGACGCGCAGAACCAAAAACCGGTAGTGCTGATCGGCAAGGGTGTGGTGTACGATACTGGCGGCCTGAGCCTCAAAACAAGCGACGGAATGGAAACCATGAAGTGCGACATGGCCGGTGCCGCCGCTGTCATCGGCGCCCTTTGCGCCGTAGCCCGCGCCAAACTCCCGGTGCATGTGGTGGGCCTGATCCCGGCTACCGACAACAAGATCAGCGACCGGGCGCTCTCGCCGGGCGATATCATCCGCATGTATTCGGGCACTACGGTCGAAGTGGTCAATACCGACGCCGAAGGGCGGCTCATCCTGGCAGATGCCCTGCACTACGCCAAAAAATTTGACCCCGAGCTGGTGCTCGACCTGGCTACGCTCACCGGCGCCGCCGTGCGGGCTCTTGGAAACCAGGCCATTTGTTACATGGGTACGGCAGGTACGGCCGTCAAACGCAGCCTGGAAGACAGTGGCTGGCATACCTACGAGCGCCTGGTGGAACTGCCGCTCTGGAAAGAGTACGGCGACGAGCTGAAAAGTCATATCGCCGACCTCAAAAATATGGGCTCCGGTGCAGCCGGCATGATCACTGCCGGAAAATTTCTCGAACATTTCGCAGATTATCCCTGGTTGCACCTCGACATCGCCGGACCTGCGTATCTTCGCAACGCAAACGGCTACCGCCCGAAAGAAGGCACCGGCGTCGGCGTGCGCCTGCTGTTCAATTTTTTAAAAAATTATAAACCGGCTTGACGCCCGTTCCGGAGGGCAACCCCCATACGCCCTTTGTTCCAGGGCCTTGCTAACCACCTTATGCATCGAATATGGAAAACATAACCATCGGTATTACCTGCGGCGACATTAATGGTATCGGGCTGGAAATTATTTTGAAAGCACTGGCCCTGAAAAAAGCCGGTCAGGCTTATAAAACGGTCATATACGGCAGTACCAAAGTAGTCGCCTACCACAAGAATATCATTACCCAGGAAAATATTCAGTTCCACTCCGTCCAGTCGGCTGCTGAAGCGCAGGCGGAGCGGATCAATATTATCAATTGCTGGCAGGACAATGTCAACATCACGCTCGGCAAGGCCAGCGACGTCGGCGGAAAATGCGCCTTCGATGCCCTGGCCCGCGCGGTCAAAGACTTGAAAGCCGGCGAAATTGACGCGCTGGTTACGGCGCCGATCAACAAAAAAGCCATGCAAATGGCGGACTTCCCCTTTATTGGGCATACGGAATATATTACCAATGAATTCGGCGCCAAGGACTCCCTGATGCTGATGGTATCCGACAATCTGCGCATTGGTATCGTGACCAACCACCTCCCGTTGCGCGATGTGGCGGCTGCCGTTACCAGGGAAAAAGTGCTCCGGAAGCTGCAGATCATGGCCGAAACACTGCGCATCGATTTTAATATCGGCAAGCCGACGATCGCCGTATTGGGGCTTAACCCGCACGCAGGCGACGAAGGGGCTATCGGTAAGGAAGACGATGAGGTGATCCGGCCCGCCATCGAGCAGGCCAAGGAAAAAGGGATTCTGGCTTTTGGCCCTTTTCCCGCCGACGGCTTTTTCGGCTCCGGACAATTCCATAAATTCGACGCCGTACTGGCGATGTACCACGACCAGGGACTGGTGCCGTTCAAGGCGCTGTCCTTCGGCGAAGGGATCAACTATACGGCAGGGCTTGCGTCGGTGCGTACCTCGCCGGACCATGGCACCGCCTATGATATCGCCGGCAAAGGCGAAGCCGATGAGTCCTCGCTGATCCGCGCGCTGTATCTGGCGGCCGATATCGTGCGGAACAGGAATGAGTACCTCGAAATGCACGCGAACTCGCTTGAACACCGCAAGCGCAAAGCGCTGGAAAGTGAAACCGGCGAAGATGAAGAAGTGGTGGAGGCAATTCCGGAGGAATAACAAGACGTATGAAAACCATTCTTGGCATAGATGTGGGTGCTTCCGGCGTGAAGGGCGCTTTGGTTGACCTGCAACATGGAAAATTATTTGGCGAGCGCTTTCGGGTGCCCACACCACAACCCGCCACACCCGCCGCACTGGCCGGCGCTTTTGCCGAAGTCGTGGAGTTTTTCGATTACAAAGGGGTGGTCGGATGCGGATTCCCGGCTATTGTAAAAAACGGGGTTGCACACTCTGCCGCCAATATCGACAAACATTGGATCGGGACGAACATCGAGGATATTCTCGGAAAAGTCAGCGGTACCCGGGTATTTGCCACCAATGACGCCGATGCCGCCGGCATTGCCGAGATGCATTACGGCGCCGGCAAAGGCGAGCAGGGGCTGGTCTTTCTGATCACTATTGGTACCGGCCTTGGCACTGCGCTGTTTTACAAAGGTATGCTGGTGCCTAACACGGAGCTGGGGCATCTGTACTGGAAAAAGAGCCGGCCAGCGGAATACTACTGCTCTTCCGGCGCCCGGGAACGGCTGAAAATAAGCCGGAAGGAATGGGCTGTCCGTTTCAACGATTACCTCCATCATCTCGAACGCCTGTTCTCCCCCGACCTGTTTATTCTGGGTGGCGGGGAAAGCAAGTTTTTCGAATCCTACAAGGACATTCTCGATACTGAAGCACGCGTCGTGCCGGCACAATTGCTAAATAACGCCGGCATCATCGGCGCAGCAGTATATGCATACGAAAGTCAGTAGCCAAACTTAGCGTGTTTAAATTTCGGACCGCTTGCAGCCCGGTGACTGAAATTTAAACACGCGCTTAGTCCCCGGGAATAACGTCCTTTTGTGTGTTTGGCGAAGCAATCTCCATGTTGCGCTCCCGCCGGAGCTGTACTCTGCGGGATACCAGAATGCTTATCTCATACAACAAGTAGAGCGGGATAGCCACGATGGTTTGTGAAACGACATCCGGCGGAGTGATGATAGCCGCGATGATCAGAATGACCACAATGGCGTAGCGCCGGAACGTGCGCAGGGAGCGGTAGCCCACCAAACCGATCTTCGTTAAGAAATAGGCCACCACCGGCATCTCGAAAATCAACCCGGTAGGGATGGTGAACATCGTCATGTAGGTCACATACGAATCCAGCGTTGGCGATACTTCCGCTCCCTCAACGGTGTACCCGGCCAGAAAATTGATGGAAAACGGCGCAATAACGTAATAGCCGAAGCTCACGCCCAGCAAAAAGAGCGCAGAGCAAATGCCAACGACGCCGCGTATGCTTTTTTGTTCGTTCTCGTACAGGCCCGGCCTTATGAACTTCCAGAATTCCCACAAAATAAACGGAAATGCCCCGATCACACCCAGCCAGAACGAAATGTACAGGTGCTGCATCAGAATTTCCCCCAACTGCCGGGTGATGATCTGGAATTTCACCGGCTCAAAACACATCGAGTCGCCCAGTCCCGCCCAATACGACAACCCGCACATGGCCCGGTATGTAGGAAAGTCCGGGTGGCGGGGGCCAAAGATCAGGGTGTTGAAGATGAATTCCTTGTTGAGGAAACATACCGTACCCACCACGACAATGGCTAACGCAGAGCGCAGAATATGACTGCGCAGTTCTTCGATATGTTCAAAAAACGACATCTCGGCCCGGTGTTGACGCAGGCGCTCTTCTTCGTGTAACTGATCCAGTGGCGTTGACATAGAGCTGTATTAGACTGCGCAAAGGTAAAAGGTTTCATGGTTTCATCAGGTTTAGTAGTTTTGGCCCATGAAACAATTTGCACTGCTGATTTCGGTCATGGTCCTGGCCTTTCAGGGAGGCGGACCATTGGGCGCCCCGGCTCCGCTGCCACCGGAGCAAACACCCAAAAATATTATCCTGATGATCGGCGATGGCATGGGCATCGCACAGATCACAGCCGGCATGTACGCCAGCCAGAAGCGGCTGAATCTGGAACAGTTTCCGGTAACCGGGCTCATCAAAACCCATTCCGCCAAAAATCTGATCACCGACTCGGCTGCGGGGGCTACCGCCTTTGCCTGCGGCTGCAAAACCAATAATGGCGTGGTCGGTATGACGGCAGCAAAAAAGCCGTGCCTGACCATCCTGGAACAGGCCGAAGCCTTCGGAATGGCCACCGGTCTGGTAGCCACCTCCAGTATCACCCATGCTACTCCGGCAGCCTTCATCGCGCACGTGCGCGAGCGGCAGTACATGGAGGATATAGCTGCGTTTTTTCTGAAAACCGATATCGATCTGTTTATCGGCGGCGGGATGCGCTATTTTTCCGACCGCCGTACTGACCATCGAAATCTGGTGGAGGAATTACAGGCCAAAGACTACGTTGTGAGCGACTATTCCATCGAACCCCTGCAGCAATGTACCGTGAGCACAGAACACCCCTTTGTCTGGTTTTCCGATATGGAAGAACCCAATTCGGTGGAGGAAGGCCGCGACTACCTGCCCGCAGCCGCCCGCCTGGCGCCGGAATTTCTCCGGCAACGCAGCAACAAAGGATTTTTCCTGATGATCGAAGGCTCCCAGATCGACTGGGCCTGTCATGCCAACGACGGCGATAAAGAAGTTCAGGAAATGCTCGATTTCGACGCCACTATCGGCGAGGTGCTCCGTTTTGCTGAAAAGGACGGCAATACGCTGGTCATCGTCACGGCCGACCATGAGACGGGCGGCATGGCCCTGCTGCGCGGGGAGGACAAGGAATCCCTGAA
>CAYVDV010000091.1:7629-14084 GCA_964450465.1 uncultured Saprospiraceae bacterium | reverse complement strand
TTTCGAGCGCCTTTTCGATGCCGATTTTTCCGTTGTATGCCACGTCGAGCTGGTATATGCCGTGCAGGCAACTTTTCAGGTAAATGACGACGTCCGGGTTGTCCTCAATAATAAGAAGCTGCGGCAACGCGCTGACATCTGCTGCCGGGACAGGGGAAAATTCCAGCGCATTCGGTTCGGATGAAGCCGGAACAGCGGACCCGGCTGCCGTTTCCATCGCGTGCTGCGGAGAAGACAGCAATGCTGCGTCCCGGCGCACCGGCAAGCGGACCCGGAAGGACGAACCCTTACCCAGTTCACTTTTCACGCTGATTTCCCCGCCCATGACTTTCACCAGTTCCTGCGTATGCGCCAGGCCTATACCCGTGCCCTCCCCCTCCCGGGTATAGGAGCCGTCCACCTGGTAAAAACGGTCGAACACATGTGGCAGGTCTTTATCGGAAATGCCGATGCCGGTGTCGCTGACTTCGATGTAGAAGAAACCCTCCTTTTCTCCCAGCCGGACCACCACATCGCCACCCTCAGGTGTAAATTTGAGTGCGTTGGAGATCAGGTTGGTCAGCACTTGTTTAATTTGCTCTTCGTCATAGTCCATTACCAGAGACTCCAGGGGGCTGAAAAAACGAAGCGACAAGTTTTTGCCGTTGGCATAGGTCTGAAAACTTTCGGTCACATACCGCAAATACGGCACAATATCGGCCTGTCGCAGGTGGAGCTGGAACGATTTATCTTCCAGTTTGGACAGATCAAGCAGCTGGTTGATAAGCCGCAACAGGTTTTTTCCATTGGACTCGATGAGCCGGGTTCCCTGGTCGAGGTACTTCTGTGGTTCATTGCGAATATGATTAACCATGCCGAGGATGACCGTCAGCGGCGTCCTGAATTCGTGGGTAAGGTTGGTGTACAGGCGGCTTTTGAAGCTGTCCAGTTCTTTTAACTTCTCCGCTTCCAGTTTTTCCAGTTTAAGATTGGTTTTCAGCGCCTGGCGGTTGAGTTCATAGCGCCGCAGGTAATAGAAAAGGGCGACCAGAAGCACGCCATAAAGCACATAGGCCCACCACGTAGCCCACCAGGGCGGATATACGATCACATTCACCGCCAGTTCATCCGGGTGCCAATGCCCGCGACTGTCCCGCGCTTTTACCCGGAACACATATTCGCCGGCTGGCAAGCTGTTGAAGCGGGTGAAATTGAACTTGGAAGGCGCCGACCAGCCCTCTTTGTAGCCCTCCATTTTATAGCTGTAGAAAATCTCCTTCGGATTGCGATAGTCCGTAAGCGCATATTCAAACGTGTAGGACCAATCCCAATGATGGAGCCGGATTTCAGGCCTGGCGGCAAACCGGGTTTCCCGGAAGATGGTATCCCTGTTTTCATCCGTATATTCAAACGAACTGAGCACCATTTTGGCGCCCTTGGTTCTGTATTGATAGGCGCCCATCACGGCTTTTGGAAAAAAAGCATTGACACCCCGCATGCCACCGAAAAACATCCGGCCATTGCGGGTTATGAAATAAGACTTCCGGTTGAACTCATTGTAGGTCAGGCCATCCTCTTCCAGAAAGTTAACAAATGTTTCTGTCGGGATATGAAATCTGGAAAGTCCGTGATTCGTGCTGAGCCACAGGCAGGAATCACGCTCCGGCAACATGCCACAGATAAAATTATGGGGCAGGCCATCGTTGACCGTGTAGTACCGGATAGCGCCCTCTTTGGGGTCAAAATGAACCAGCCCGGCATCTGTAGCCAGCCAAAGTGTACCGTCCCGGACCTCTTCGATGGTCATAATACGGGAAACCGGCAATCCCTGGCCGTTTGGGTCAAACCAGTGCTGCGTTTTGGTTTTAGGATCATATTGCAGCAATTTGCCTTTAAAACTAAGCCAGAGTTTTCCGCTTTGCTTTCCGGCATGAAGCGCTTCCGTCTGATTAATTACTTTCTCCGGCAGCACCAGCGCTTTGATCCATTGAGAGCGGTTTTCCGACTTTTCCAGATAGTACAGTTCGTAATGCGAAGCCCACCACAGTGTCCCATATTTGTCTTTCGCAAAAAAACCATTGTCACCAACGGGATTTTCATGGAATTCGCCGGGCACATCGACCAGGCGCCCCGTTTTCGGATCAAAATACTGCCCGCCGTTTACCCAAATCCTGTCGCCATCTGTATAAAGATCAAAAAAATTGAGGATGTGGTCGAAAGCGTAAAGCCGGGAGGGTTGTTTTTTTGTGGGGTCAAACTTCGCTATGCCTTCGTAAAACACGCCATATATAATCCCATGATTATCTTCTGCAAAACCCCGGAAACTGTAGTAGGCTTTGGATGGATTCAGCCCGCTAAAATAGGTATCAAACGGATAATTCTGTGGCCGCACCTTCAGCAAGCCCAACCGGGTATCAACCCAAACAACGCCGGTTTTATCCTGAAATACGCCCTTAAAATCATTGGCATTGGGAAGCAATGCTTTCAACTCATCGTGAAAATTGTACAGCGTGTCATCCTGGGTATCATAATACAGGAGATTCCGGTCTTGTCCGCAAGCCCAGATACTGCCATTTTTTTCCAAAAGAAAGCGGTGCAAATGGTTTTGTCCGGCTTGCAAAAACCGGTTGGCGGGATGCGCTACAAACCGGTTTTTGTCTTCGTCCAAAATAAAAAACTGCCAATTGGCCAGAAGGATCAGGCTGCCGTCCGGCCCGAATTGAAAGCAGAGGTCATGGCAGCCCGTACAGATATTTTGCAAGGGGGTTGCAGCAAGCGTGCGGCCATCCTTATCCAAATGGTACAAGGTATCCTGATAGGCCAGGTAGGTATGGCCTTGTTCGTTCACATCACACCAGTAATAAGGCGCATTGAGTACATTGATCTTCGGTGGAAAACGGACCTGCAGCAATTGGTCATTATGAAGGCGCCAAATGCTCGCATCCGAGTAGTTTTTTTTTATGCTGTTTATCAGAATATCATTCTGCCCGAATTTTTGCGAGAAACGGCTTTCATCGTTTTGGCTGTTTTCTTTTTTCTGTTTTACCTTTTGCCAGTTGCCCGTTTTCGGATTAAACAGGAACGCAACGCGCTCGCTCCACACGAAGAGCAGGGAATCTTTCCAGGAGGCTAAACCCAGCAAAGGCGCCTGGCTGACCAGAAGTTCGGATGGCGGCGGGTAAATGACGAAGTTCCGCCCGTCGTAGCGGTGGATCTTTCCATTGTTGACAAACCAGATAAACCCCTGGTCATCCTGCGTAACCGAGGTGGTGTTGTTCCCTGCAAGTCCGTCCGCTGTCGTAAAAAATTCAAACCTGGCCTTTTGCGCAAAAGCCAGAAAGGGAAGGAGTAATAAAAAACAGATCCATCGAAACTTACCCATACGTATTTACTCCGGGGAAGAAAGGGGCTTCTCCATATCGGCAGGCAAAGGTATGGTTTTCCGGCACTTCCAAATTGACCATTCGAAACATCGCACCATTTTTTGCTGCGAAAGTTCAAGACATTACACCCGTTTTACAAACGGCGACCCCTTCAGCCAAAACCGCCACTCCCAGGCGGCACATTCCCCGGCATAGTCCACTCCGATACGGGGTCCGCTGGCAATAGTATCGGCAGGGATCGTATTTCCCCGGTCTTCGATCCAGACGGGCGAATCTGGCGCATGCAGACTTTGGCCGGTTTGGCTGCTGTGCAGGCCCAGAGCCTGCGCAAGTGCGCCGGGGCCCGTGGTAAGCCGGGGCGGCGCCTGATTTCCGATTGGAATGTTCCGCCGTTGAAACATTATTTCGAGGCCTTCCAGCGGCTCCACCGCACGGATCAGCACCGCATGGGCGATATTCTCCGGCCCGCTGACTACATTGAACAAGTGATGGATACCATAGCAGAGATAGATATAAGCCCGCCCGCCTGGCTGGAACATGACCGCTGTGCGCGCAGTGCGGCGATTGCCATAGGCATGGCAGGCGCGGTCATCGGGCGCACGGTAGGCCTCCACTTCCGTGATCAGGCCGGCGGTGCGCCGCTCGTCAAAGGCAGTAACCAACACTTTGCCCAACAGATCCCGGGCCACCGCCAGCACATCGGTGCGGAGGTAGAAGTCGGAGCTGAGCCGGGGAAAAGGTGTGTATGCAGTCATGTCGGATAAGTACCGGTGCTTGTTTCGGGCAAATCCTTACTCCTCCCAGTCAAAGGAACGTTCCACAGCCTTGTGCCAATACAGGTACATTTCCTTCCGTTTGTATTCGGGCATCGAGGGCTCCCAGGTTTTGTCAACGCCCCAGTTGCGCCGCAGGTCGTCAAACCCCGACCAGAATCCGACAGCCAAGCCGGCGGCATAGGCAGCCCCGAGGGCGGTGGTTTCGATCATTTTGGGCCGGATCACAGGCACGCCGAGGATATCCGCCTGGAATTGCATCAGCAGTTCATTAACCACCATGCCACCGTCGACGCGCAGGGAAGAGAGCGCAATGCCGGAATCCTGCTCCATAGCCCTCAGCACCTCATAAGTTTGGAAAGCCGTGGCTTCCAGCGCAGCGCGGGCGATATGGCCTTTGTTGACGTAGCGGGTCAGGCCGGCCATGATGCCGCGGGCATGCGATTTCCAATACGGTGCGTATAGTCCGGAAAAAGCCGGCACAAAATAGACGCCGCCGTTATCCTCCACCGAGCGCGCCAGACTTTCGATCTCGCTGCTGTTTTGGATCATGCCGAGGTTGTCGCGCAGCCACTGCACCAAAGCGCCGGCAATGGCGACCGAGCCTTCCAGGGCATAGTGCACCGGTTCCTTGTCAAACTGATACGCGACGGTAGTCAGCAAGCCGAAGTTGGACGGTACGATCCGGGTGCCGGTATTCAGCAGCATGAAGCAGCCGGTACCGTAGGTATTTTTGGCTTCACCGGGTTCCAGGCAGGCCTGGCCGAGGAGTGCCGCCTGTTGGTCGCCCAGATCGCCGGCAAGCGGAATGCCCTGGAGCGGTTCGGCGGCAATAGTCGCATAAACCCGGCTGCTGGGTACGATCTTGGGCAACATCTGATAAGGGATATCCAGGCGGCGGAGCACCTCATCTTCCCATTTGACCTGGAAAATATTCATCATCTGGGTGCGGGAGGCGTTGGTTACGTCGGTAATGTGCAGGCCGCCTTTGGGTCCGCCGGTAAGGTGCCAGATGAGATAGGTATCCATATTGCCAAACAGGGCCAGGCCTTTTTCGGCATCCCGGCGCAGGTTGGGTACGTTGTCGAGCAACCAGCGCAATTTCAGGGCGCTGAAATACGTCGCCAGGGGAAGGCCCGTGGTGACACGCCACCAGTTGTCGATCTCCTTCTCCTCGTGAAAACGCACCATCTCGCTGGTACGGGTATCCTGCCAGACGATGGCGTTGTAATAGGGGCGCCCGGTTTTGCGGTTCCAAACGACCGTGGTTTCGCGCTGATTGGTGATGCCTGCTGCAGCGATATCGTCGAGGCTGATGCTGCGGGCAATGCGCGCCTGCGCGATCACCTCAAGGGTGTTTTTCCAGATCTCCTCTGGGTTGTGCTCCACCCAACCGGGTTTGGGATAGATCTGTTCGTGTTCCTTTTGGGCTACAGAAACGATATTCCCCTGTTTGTCAAAAAGAATACAGCGGGTGCTGGTGGTACCCTGGTCGATGGCCGCAACGTATTTTTTTTTCATTCCGAAAACCTTTGGTATAACTCCGAAGGGCAAATATGCAAAAAGGAAGGCAGAACTTCAGGGCCATGCCATTTTACCGCACTACCGTCACATCCCCCTTCAGCAACCGGACCTGCCCGTCGCGCAAAAGGATTTCGGCATACCAGACGAACACGCCGGGATTGACCTCCTCCCCACGGTAAGTGCCGGGCCAGCCGGAGCGCAACTCGTTGGGGGCAAAATGCCGGTTTTCAAACACCAGACTGCCCCAGCGGTCGTAGATCCGCATCAGTCGGATCTCCTCCACCCCATCGCCGGCAAAAATCGTAAATGCGTCATTCCGGAAACGCCCGGGGTAAATGACATTGGGCACGTAAATCTGAAAGTTATCGACCCGGATAAATACTCTGTCGCTGGCCGGACAGCCGCGGAGATCGAAGATCTGCACCGAAAATTCCGTGTTCTCCAGCGGTCGAACGGTCTGCCGCAATGCCATCGGGACAAAATCAAAACCGGCAGGCTGCCACACCATGCCGCTGAGTACCGCGCCCGGAGGAAAGGGTACCGCCTGCAAATGCACAAACTGCCCCCGTTCTATGACCGTGTCGCTGGCCAGCAGGTGAACCGTGAGTTCCGGCGGTTCTTTCAGTACAACCTCTGCCTGCCAGAGGCAGCCAAAGGTATCGCGAATACTGACGGAATACTGGCCAGGGCCTAAATTATAGAAGGATGATCCGGTTGTAAAATTTTGATTGTCAATTGAAAACAGATATGGCGGATTGCCGCCGGAAATGTTTTTAAGCCGGATAGTACCGTCGTC
>CAYVDV010000091.1:0-7529 GCA_964450465.1 uncultured Saprospiraceae bacterium | reverse complement strand
GGACCAAAGAAAGGCGTATGGCGCCGTGCCCCCGGAAATATTCAGATCGATGCTGCCGTCATTCCCGCCATGACACTGGGGATTGGCGGTAACGGCGCTTAAGAGCAAGGCGGCGTATTCCGGCACCAGTGCCGTATCGAGCAGGGTACAGCCGTGGGCATCCGAAACAGTCAGCGTGTACATCCCTGCCGGCAGCCCGGGTTGCCCGGTCGCGGCACTTCCCGTGGACCAGAGGAGATTGTAGGGTGGAGTGCCCTGGGCTGCGCCCAAAAATGTGGCGCTGCCGTTTGCTTCGCCTGCACAGGCGGGAGAAACGGTCGTGCCGTTGCTGGCCAGTGTCTCCGGCTGCGCCAGTGTCACTTGCAAGGTTTGCGTGCAATTATTGGCATCGGTCGCCGTGACCGCATAGTTGCCGGCCGCCAACTGCGCCAGGTCTGCCCCACCCTGCCCATTGGACCACAGGAACGCGTAGGGTGGCGTGCCGGATTCCGGATGAAGGGCGATCCATCCATCCGACCCACCGGCGCAAAGCGGCTCCTGGGTCGAGGCGCTCAACAAGGGAGCCGGATGTTCTCCGACAATCGCCGTGTCCGCCACCGTGCAGCCATGTGCATCGGTAACCGTCAGCTGGTAGTCCCCTGCTGTAAGGCCGGATAGGCCGGGTGCTGCACTTCCCGTGCTCCACAGCAGACTGTAGGGCGGCGTACCCTGTGTTGCACCTAGAAAATTGACACTTCCGTTTGCTTCGCCCGGGCAGGCAGGAGCAGCTGCAATGCCGCTGCTCAGGAGTGCCGTGGGCTGGCTCAGGGTTACCTGATACGTTTGGGTGCAACTATGAGCATCCGTGACCGTGACCGTATAAGCACCGGCAACCAACTGCATCAGGTCTTCTGTTTTCTGTCCGTTAGACCACAGAAATCCATACGGCGCTGTGCCGGCTGCCGGCTGCAGGTCTATCGCACCGTCCGTACCGCCGGCGCAAAGCGGTTCCTGAATCGCCGCGTTTAGCGCCAGGGCAGGATACTCCCCTACGCTTGCCGAATCAGTCAGCGTACAACCATGGGCGTCGGTGATCGTCAGCAGGTACACACCTGTGGCGAGGCCGGACAGGTCAGCCTGTACGCTTCCAACAGACCATTGCAGATTGTACGGCGGCGTGCCCTGGGCTGCGCCTAAAAAACTCGCGGTTCCGTTTGCAGCCCCGGGACAGGCAGCGGTTGCCGTCGTGCCCAGGCTCTGCAGGAGCGGCGGCTCCTGAATCTGAATACCGTATTCTTCGGCACATTTGCCGTCGGCATAGAAAAGTTGAAGCGCATAGCTGCCTGGCGCAAGATTCTGGATATCCGGTGTGGTCATTTGATTCGACCAGGTATAGGTAAAACCCGGGGATCCGCCGATGATCTGGGTTGAAATGCTTCCGTCATTTGCTCCAAAGCAGGAAACATGGTAAGCGCTTGCCGTTAACACGGGTGCTTCAAATTCCGGCACTTCCACGGTTTCCATCAAAGTACAGCCGTTCGCATCGGTGATCGTCAGGGCGTATGCACCGGGGGCAAGCGCACTAAGGTCGGCCATCATACTTCCGGTGGACCATAGTTGGCTATACGGCGGCGTGCCCTGGGCTGCGCCCAAAAAAGCGAGACTGCCGTTCATTTCGCCCGGACAGGCGGCTGTTACCGCAATACCTTCACTCAAAAGAGGTTCCGGCTCGATCAGTTGAAAATCAAACACCTGCGCGCACTTGCCGTCGGCATAGGTCAGGGTGAGCGCATAGTTGCCGGCAGGCAGATCATGGATCTCGGGGGCAGTCGCATTATTGGACCACAGAAAGGCAATGTCCGGGGTGCCGTCTGAAACTACGGCAGACGCATTGCCGGTTTGGCCGTAACACAGGATAGCAGTTAACTGGACTTCAGCCTGCACCGAGGCGCCCGCCTGCACCCAGGTGGAGTCCACCGATGCACAACCCCTGGCATCCGTAGCAGTCACGGTATATATTCCATCCGGTACGCCGCTGATCTCCGGGCCTTCGGCTGCGCCCGACCATTGGAAGACCAGGGGCAAATAGGCACTGGTGGCAGTCGCCACAGCGGAGCCCGGATTGCCGAAGCAGTCGCCGTTTACAGTATCGAGCTGGAGAACGGGGTAGTCCGTTTCAAAAGAAAAAATATTGTTGGGCCAGTTGCATTCGAATTGTGTCGTTACCGGAAAATCTGTTTCCAGATCGAATGGCCGGGGATGGGAGCCGTTATCATTCACCACACCGAACAGGGTGCCTGCTGCCTGCGGAATTTTGAATACAAACGGGCGACAGGAATCTATAGCCACGTCTGCATCGGTCATTTGCGTTGCGTCGATGAGCAGGGCATTGGTACTGGTGGGATCGGAGCCGTAAAATGCTACGGGCGTTCCTGCCGGAAGCGTTTTACTCCCCTTGTTGCAAATGCTCAGTTGGACAAGGAGCGCGTCGTTTGCACAGCGGACATCGGTCACTGTCGCCAGGGCATCCGGAACGGGCAGGAAGGGTTGAAAGTCCTCGTTGAACAAGGGGCGCTGCGAAAGGTAGCGGTTTAACGGCCGGTTGTTGGAGCCGGGAGCCGGAAATTCAAGGTGATGCAACTGTTGCTGCGCCGGGATACTGAGATCATCGTTTACGTTTACAACAAAATAATTGTACTGGTTCCAGACATTCCGGCAGGGCATCCAGGGGTCGGCAGCCGATTCAAACACCCGCAGCCGGCCCCGGTAGTCCGAGGCGGGCGAATTATACCCGGAGAAAGTGTAACCGGTCACGGTAATTTCCGTTTCGCCGTCGTTATCCACGTCCGCTACCACAGGGTATTCGTCTGCCGTAAGGGAGCCGCAGGCTGTTTTAAACCAGTTCCGCTCGTTATCCACGCCGGGGGGGAAAGGCGCCGCCCCGCCATAAAGGATCCGGAGATTGTCCTCGTCGCGATATACCAGTTCGAAGAACCCGTCGCCATTGAAGTCATAGACCGATGAGCCGGTAAAGCCGGAGTAGTCTTTGGTATCCAGGCTCCACCAATAGGGCGCGGCGGGATTGGCCTTTGCAGCCTGAAGGTTAAAGCAATTGAGGTTGTAGGCGTTGCAAACGACGATCTCCGGCAGATCCTGGGTAAAACCAGCCGTGCGGTCGTCGTAGAAATTGGCGATACAAGCCAGGCTGCCGCTGCGGATGCTCCCATTGGGATAAGGGAAAAACTGCAGCAGTCCGTTCTTATTCCAGGCATATACGCCCATTTGATTGTTGCCGCGTTTGGCACTGACCACCACATCGAGGATGCCATCCAGATCCACATCGGCCACGGCGGTATAGCCATCCGAATACGCGCTTCCGGGCGCGAGTTGATTGAGATCGCGCTTGACTTTGATCTGAATACCGTCACCGTCGGTGGGATCCAGGTCAATGGAATAAATCACAGGTCCTGCGATCAACTCCAGCCCTGCGCAATCCGGGTCGCCATTGCAATCTGCTACAGAAAGCAGATCGGCTGCGGTGGGGTTGCAACTGCCTTCCTGGTAACTGTTATACATTGCCCTGCCGACATAGGCCCCGCCGTTAATCACTTTATTCAGTGAGGGGCTGGCCGGATTGGAAAAATTGAATTGGAAGATATCGCTTCCGGCATAGATTTCCGGTATGCCGTCGCCGTCAAAATCGGCCAGAAATGGTCTTTGATCCGGATAGTCCAGGGTACCGGAAGAGGTGATCCACAGGCTCATCGGTGCAGCCGGATTCTCGGTATAGTTGGTAAATACACGGATCCGGTTGTCGTTACAGGATATGATCAGCTCCGGGATACCATCGTGGTTAATGTCCCCTATGGTCGGGCCGGGCACCGGATAGGGGTTGAACCCGCCCGGAACAGTGAGCGCCATCGGGTTGGCGGCATTGGAGCCGTCGCCCCGGAAAAACAGGATGCGGTTTGGGTTGTTGAATCCGCTGGTACCGGCGGCGCCCACCATGATCTCGGGAATACTGTCCTGCTGGGGGTTCATATTCGCCACCACGGGCGTAGCGGTGATGAAGGGTCCGTTTTGGGTGGATTGCCAGGCCAGGCGTGTTTTGAAATCGAATGGGAGTTCCTTTACAGAACAATCTGCGCCTGTGAAACACTGGCAATCGGAATCGTAGCAATCCACGTATCCGTCGCCGTCGTCATCCAGTCCATTATCGCAAATCTCCAGGGTGTTAGAGGTTCCGGCCTGTGAAAAGGCGGTGGAGGCACAGAGCAGTGTGGCCAGGCATACCGGTAGGAGTCGATTCGACAACATAGGAGGTTCCGGATTTCAGGGTATGGTTGCTGTATAGAGTGGCGTAGTTACATCGATTCACTCTGTAAAGATAAGCGCATGCCGGGGATTTTTTACCGGAAGAAAATCACCGGCATGCGCCCATACCCCGCTACCCCGGTCATTCCCTTTTCAGGGTCAGGATCTTGATCTCCACCCGCTGGTTTTTCCGCCGGCCTTCCGCCGTGCTGTTGCTGGCAACGGGCTGGCGTTTGCCATAACCTTTATATATTACACGTTTGGGATCAATCCCTTTTTCGATAATATAATCGGCAGCCGATTTAGCACGGGCTGTGGACAAACGGTCGCAAAACTCGTCGGGGGGAGTACTGTTGGTATGCCCTCCGATCTCGATGACGACATTACCGTTTTCCTCCATAAAATCGTATAATTCATCCAGGGTGGGCAGGGCATCCGGGGTCAGGCTGGAGCTGTCGGCCTCGAAACGCAGTTGTTCCATACGGATGGTTTGTCCGTTTCGCAGCATGGCTGCGTTGAGTTCGGGCAGTATGCGTTGTTTGATCTCAACAGGCTTGACCGTGGTACAGCCACTGGCATCCGTAACAGTCACGCTGTGGCTCCCCAGATTGAGTTTGGCTGCGGTAGTAGTCGATTCGCCATTATTCCAGTTGACGGTGTACGGGGCGGTGCCGCCCTTGATTTTTACGGTCGCCTTGCCGTCTTCGCTGCGTTCGGTTGTAGCGCCCACTATCCGGGTGATTTCCACCTCCATGGGATCCGGGGCATTGACAATGGCCACGGCAGTCTGGGTTGTGCCTTTGGCATCGGTCACCAGCACGGCATAGGTGGCCGCCGGAACATTTTTCACTTCTGCGCCGGTCCAGGCCGGGTTATCCCATTTGTATTGATACGGAGGCTTTCCGCCGTTGACCAGCACCTTCAGGCCGGAAGTTTCACCGGCGCATTTGATATCGCCGGTTTCTTCCACACTGACCTCCAGCGGTAAAATATTTTCGGACACATCGGCCTTACCTGCCACTGCGCAGCCCCGGGCGTCGGTGATCGTGAAAGAATGAGAACCTGCAGATAATTTGGACGCCACTTCGCCGGTTTCGCCATTGTCCCATTTGTATTGGAACGGCGGCGTGCCGCCGCGCGCCTGCAGGCGCACCTTGCCGTCGTCCCCCGCCGCGGTGGCTTGCGCCTGCACCGTTATGGAAGGCGTGATGAGATCTGGTTGTTTGATCAGGATAGAGGCAACCACCGCTTTGCCGGAGGCATCTGAAACGCTCACCTGATAACTACCGGCTTTGGCATTGAGCGGCTGTTCGCCCTGCAGGGAGGGGTCGCTCCATTGAAACTGGTATGGACTCTTTCCACCCTTGACCGTCACCTTAAGGCCGGCTTCCCCGCCATTGCACAGGACTTGGGTTGTTTCCTCCACATTGGCGGTAAGGGGAAGGATATTTTCATCGAGTTGCACCTGACCGGAGTTGGTGCATCCATTGGCATCCGTCACGGTAAACGTATGCAAACCGGGACCAAGCCGGACTGCCAGATCGGTCGTTTCGTCATTGTCCCAACGGAACAGGTAAGGCCCAGTGCCACCGGTTACCTGGGCTTTGGCCCTGCCGTTGCTCAGACCAACCGTAGCCGGGGTTTGCGCAGCAGCCGTGACGGCCAGGGGCTCCGGTTGCCGGACCTGAAAGGCCGTAGTGGTGCGGCCGCCTGCAGCGTCGATGACCACCAGTTGGTACACGCCGGCAGGCACCGCGGTGGGTTGAGCGCCCTGCAAGGCCGGGTCGGTCCACTGGTATTGGAAGGGTGGTTTACCGCCCTTGACATTTACCTTGAGATCGGCTTTGGCGCCGTTGCATGCGATCTTACTGGTCTCCTCAATCCGGACCGATAAGGGCAGGATATTTTCCGTAACCTCAATACTCGCCATGCCCGTACATCCGAAAGCATCCGAGATGGTAATGCTGTGAATGCCCGGGCTGAGTTGATTGGCGACTTCTGTGGTTTCGGTATTGTCCCAGCGATACTGATAGGATCCGCTTCCGCCCCGGGCACTTATCCGGGCCTTGCCGTCGCTGTTGCCTGTGCTGGCAGCACCCTCCAATGTCACGGTGGCTGTTATGGGATCAGGTTGTTTGACGGTAAATGCCGCTGTGGTACGGCCACCCGCGGCATCCGTGACGGTTACCGTGTATGTCCCGGCCAGCACGTTGGACGGTTGATAGCCCGCAAGCCCGGCGGCGTTCCAGGCAAACTCGAAGGGACTTTTACCCCCTTCCACATTAACCTGCAGGCTGGTATGTCCGCCGTTGCAACTGATCTGTCCGGTTTCCTCGATCGCTGCGGTCAGGGGCAGGATGTTTTCACTGATCTGGACCTTGGCCGAGATCGTGCATCCGTTGGAGTCCGTGATGGTAACCGTGTGCGCACCGGGGGCGAGTTGTGTGGCTACTTCGGTGGCCTCGCCATTGTCCCACAGGTAGGTATAAACACCTGATCCGCCGCGAGGCGAGGCGGAAGCCTGACCGTCGCTTTTGCCGGTGCCCGCGGCTTTCTGCGGAGTTGCGATGGCGCTCAGGGCTGCCGGTTGCACTACGGTAATGCTGGTAACGGTTCTCCCGCCGGCGGCATCCACTACCGTGAGTTGGTAATTACCCGCCGTAACACCCGCAGGCTGACTGCCTTCCATGCGCGGGTTGCTCCATTCGTACTGGTATGGCGCTTTGCCGCCATCGACTACCGCATTGAGGATCGTATTGCCGCCGGCGCAAGGGATGGGGGTAGTTTCTTTTACCTCCACGCTCAGGGCGGCGAGTTTTTGACTGATAAGGACCGTAGCCGTTACACTACATCCTTTTGGATCGGTAACCGTTACACTGCGGGTGCCTTCAAACAGTTTTTGAGCAGGGTTGGTGGTCTCCCCATTGTCCCACTGGAAGGTAAATTCCGCCCCCCCGCCCTGAATGGCAACCTCGGCGACTCCGTCTTTTTTTCCCGGGCCGCTTTCTGACTTTTTCTGTTCCACCGAAATGGTGAAGCGCGGGTCTTCCACTTTTGTTTTGGCGGATTTGCTCTTGCCGCTGCTGTCTGTGACCGTTACCGTATAATTGCCCGGCGCTACGTTTTTGGGCAGGTCGCCCTGTAGTCTGGTATCCGACCAGGCATAGGTAAACGGCGGTTTGCCGCCGCTCACTTTAACCTGCAGCACGGCATCGCTTCCATTGCCCTTGCAGCTG
>CAYVDV010000090.1:0-14234 GCA_964450465.1 uncultured Saprospiraceae bacterium | reverse complement strand
AAGCGATCACCCCTATAAACAGGGCCAGCTGCTGGTAGCGCGGCGTAGCGCCCACGATATAGCCGGTTTTAAGATCCTGCGAGGTTGCCCCGGCATTGGCCGCCGCCACACAGATCATACTACCTACCACAAGGGCCATCGGCTCGAACACCTTGCCAGTCCAGCCTACGCCGATAAATACCAGCGCCGTACCCATGACGGTAGCGATGGTCATCCCCGAAATGGGGTTATTACTGGATCCGATGATCCCGACTATACGACTGGAAACCGTGACAAAGAAAAAACCGAAGACAATCACCAAAAGGCCCAGCAAGAGTTTGCTGATCAACCCTTCACCGGGGATATTAGGCAGCACCGCCATCAGCAGCACCAGACCCAGACTTCCCAATGCAACCACTTTGAAGGACAGGTCGTTTTCCGTACGGGCCACAGCGACGGCCTCGCCGCGATTGCGCAGGGCGCCGAAACTTTCGCGAAACGATGCGACGATCGTGGGCAGGGTTTTCACTAACGTAATAAATCCGGCACCGGCTACGGCGCCGGCGCCGATCTGCCGCACATACGCGCGATACACAGCGCCAGTCATGTCGTTAAAGGTGTGCGCATACGGATCCCAGCCAAAGGGATAAATTACCGTACCATCGGCCTGGGTAATGCCTTTGAGCAGGTCGAGTTTGGCCAGCTGTGCCGCGATCGTATCCGCCGGAACCAGCGTCGTCAGCAAGGGGATCAGCCCCATCCAGGCCAGCACGCCGCCGGCGACCAGCACCCCGGCAATGCGCGGGCCGATAATATAGCCGACGCCGAGGTATTCCGGGGTGATCTCGCCACTCAGACGCGCCGCCGGCAAGTATTTGTTCACAGCCGAAACGGTATAAGCCGGGGTCTCTGCAATCACATGCAGGATGCGTTGCAGCACCGCATACACAAAAGCAAAACCCAGCCCCAGGTATGCCGTCCGGGCAAAGTCGCCGCCCTTCTCCCCGGCAACCAACACCTGCGCACAGGCCGTTCCCTCCGGGTAGGGCAGGTTGCCGTGCTCCTTCACAATGAGCGAGCGCCGCAGCGGGATCATCATCAACACGCCGAGAATGCCGCCAAAAATGGCCAGCATGAGGATCGTCCAGTAATTAAAGTACCCCTTGCCTACCCCATCGCTCAAAAACAAAAAAGCCGGCAGCGTAAACACCACGCCGGCAGCTACCGACTCGCCTGCAGAACCCGCCGTCTGGATAATGTTGTTTTCTAAAATACTGGTCTTGAGAAAGCGCCTGCCCAGCGAAATGGCAATCACGGCGATAGGGATAGAGGCCGAAACCGTAAGGCCGGCCTTTAAAGCCAGGTACACCGTGGCAGCGCCAAACAGGATGCCAAAGATGGCCCCCAGAAATACGGCCCGGAAGGTAAATTCCCGAACAGACACATCGCCCGCCGGTACGTATGGCTTGAACTCATGCGTATTCGTTTCTTGCATAACAGGGAGTTAGAAGTTTTGAGTTTTGAGTTTTGAGTTTTGAGTTGCGAGTTTTGAGTTGCGAGTTGCGCCCGCACACATGGGAAGTAATGTGCGATTTTCGAATGCAAAGTATTAAACTCTGGTAAAATCCAATTTTTATTTTGTCCAGCCGTTTAGGAAATCGCGGTTTAGTGCACCTTTTACCGGCACTTGCCGTCTTTTAAATTCAAATCTTCCCCTTAGCGCCAACGCAAAACACAAAACCCAAAACGTAAAACCCTTAAATCTGCTATTTTTGCCGAAATCATTCCCAAGCACATGAAGAAAATCGCCGCTTCCTTTCTGTTTTTACTCGCCCTGTTGTCCAATCTGAGCGCACAGGACCAGCACTTTACCCAATTTTATGCCTCGCCCCTGATGCTCAATCCCGGCCTGACCGGGGCATTTGAAGGCCGCTACCGCGTAGGCACGATCTACCGCGACCAATGGCGCCGGGTGTTGGAAAATCCTATCCGGACCTTTGCCGTGGCTTCCGATCTTCGTTTTGACGCTCCCGGAAAGCATGTATATGGCGATGCCATCGGACTGGGGTTGATGTTTTTTACGGACAAGGTAAATGTCGTGGATTTCAGCACCACGCAGATCGCGCTATCGCTGGCCTTTCACAAATCCCTGAGTTCAGACAACCGGCAATACCTCTCTCTGGGCGTTCAGGGCGGGTTGACACAGCGCAATGTGAATTATGAGTCGCTGGAATTTCAGGACGAATTTGACGGATCGACCGGGTATGTTTTGCCGACAGGCGAAGTATTACCGGAAAACAATTTTTCCTATCCCGATCTGAACGTCGGACTGAACTACTCCGCCCGTTTTGGCCGTACCGGCGCCGTGTTTGCCGGGGTTGCCATGCACCACGTATTGAGCCCGGAGGTGTCGTTTTATGGAAAAGGAACGGAAGGGGAAAAACTGCACCGCAAGTTATCGGCCCAGTTGTCTGCCAATATTCCCCTCGGCAACACCAAAACCTCGCTCCTGCCCCGGGTGTTGTTCGCCCAGCAGGGCCCGCACATGCAGGTGAACGCCGGCGCCAACTTCCGCACGGCACTGGGTAAATACGGTTCCTCCGCTCTGCACCTCGGCGGCTGGCTGCGCCCCGTCCGAAACGACGAAGCATTCGGGTTAGACGCCGTTGTGGCGCTGGTGGGCATTGAATTCAACAACGTCCTGTTTGGTCTGAGCTATGACCTGAATCCCAAAGCCCTTTCTTTCGGGCAGCGGCAGGGCGCCTTTGAAATATCCATTGCCTACCTGGGTGAGTACGAGAATGAAGCCATTCTCTGCCCCAAATTTTAGCAGGCTTGGGTTTAAGCACGCTCTTATAACTCAAAATGCCGGGAACGGATCGTTTGTCCGTAGAACCACTGAGCCTTGGCATCGAATACCTCCGGCGTTTCCGTGGTATAAAACGTGTATTGCCCTTCGCGGGAACACAAGGCTTCCAGTTCCGGATGCCGGTTGAGATAATCCACCAGCCGGTCGGCTACGATTTCGCCCTGTGCCAGCAACTGGATTTGGCCGGGGACGCAGGCGCGTATCTTGTTCTGCATCAATGGATAGTGCGTGCATCCAAGTATGATGGTATCGATCTTGTCGGATTGCTCCAACAGTTCGTCGACGTATTTTCTAACAAAAAAATCCGCGCCCGGGCCTTCGTGTTCGTTGTTTTCGATCAGAGGCACCCACATCGGGCAGGCCTGTTGAAATACCTTTAATTCCGGAAAGAATTTGTGGATCTCCAGCACATACGATTCCGACTGCACGGTGCCGGTGGTCGCCATAATGCCCACATGGCCGCTGTGGGTGATCCGGCCGATGATCTCCGTAGTGGGACGGATGACGCCCAGTACCCGGTAGCCGGGTCCGTATTCGGGGAGGTCGTGTTGCTGGATGGTGCGGAGCGCCTTGGCGGAAGCGGTGTTACAGGCGAGGATGATCAGGTGGCAACCCATGTCGAACAGGTGCCGTACGCATTCCAGGGTATATTTATAAATGGTATCGAAGGAGCGCACGCCGTAGGGCGCCCGGGCGTTGTCGCCGAAATAGATATAATCGTACTGCGGCAGTTTGGCGGCGATTTCCCGGAAGACGGTCAGTCCGCCGTATCCGGAGTCAAAGATCCCGATCGGGCCGGGCCGGGTGTTGGTATGCACCATGGTTGATTTTCGCCGTGCGACTTTTATAAACCGCGAAGACGCAAAAGCGCCCGGTATCGTTCCGGCGCCCGGGCGTCTTCGCGGTGAGCTGTCCTTATTTATCCCCGCTCTTTTCGGGGATGCCGAGTTCAGCTTTTACCTGTTTGGTCAGATCGAGCGATTCGTCGGCGTACAGCAGTACCTGGGTGCTCGTATCGAACACCAGCAGGAAACCGTTGTCTTTGGCTACCTTCTGCATGGCGTTGTTCACCCTTTCCAGGATCGGCTTGTACAGTTCCTCCCGTTTTTGTCCGAGTTTCTGGTACACTTCCTGTTCATAGGCGCCAATCTTATCCTCTTCCTCTTTCAGTTTGGCGGCCTGCGTCTCATAGTCCTTGGGCGAGATCGTGCCCTGCTGTTGCTTGCGGTCCAGTTCTGCTGCTTTATCCTGCAGATCTTTGACCATTTCCTGACCTTTTTTCGTCAGTTGGGTCTGGTATGCCTGGAGGTCGCTGTCGGCTTGTTTCACCTCTGCAAGTTCGGTCAAAAGGGCTACGGAATTACAGTAGCCGAATTTTTGTGCAAAACCGCTGACTACCAGGGTAAATACCAGGCCAATGGTCAGCACGAATGTCTTCTTCATAGTTAAAAATAAAGTGTCGGTTGAATATGAAAATCAAGGGGCGCAAAGGTATAACATTTTGAGGTATCCCTCTTTACCCCTTTTTAAGCATAGCCTTGATCTCTTCGGTTTTATCGTATTTCTGATCGGCATACAGCATCCCGGAGGCGCTGCCTTTGTCGAACACATATTCAAAGCCTTTGTCTTCAGCGAACTTGGCGATAGCCCCGTACACTTTGTCCTGGATCGGCTTGACCAGCTCTTCGCGTTTCTGGAACAGGTCGCCTTCCGGACCAAACTTGCGGCGCTGCAGTTCGCGCACTTCTTTTTCCTTGTTCATGATCTCCTCTTCGCGCTGGTGTTTCATCTCTTCGCTGAGCATGACCTGCTCGGCCTGGTACTTGCTGTACATCCCCTTGATCTGATCCTGCTCCTGGGCGATTTCCTGGCGCCACTGGGTGGCGATGCGGTCCAGTTGCTCCTGCGCTTTCTGATATTCCGGAACACTCTCCAGTACGGCAGTAACGTCAACATAAGCGATACGCTGCGCGAGGGCGAGCGATGTTATGACAAGGGTTAAAATGGCAGTTGAAACGAATTTCTTCATCATAAATGTGGGTGTAAATTTGAGTGTTGTGTATAAGCGGTTAACCGGGAATATTCTGTCCGCAAAGTTACGGATTTCAAAGGTTTAGACGGTTTTCTGACGACAGGATACCCTGTTGAGTTGCTTGAGCGGCTTAAAAAATTTTACTTAACAAAATCTAACCGCTTGATTTTCTGCCGGTTTAGTGGAACGCCGCTGCAATCTTGTTTCCGCCTTTAACCGCCGCTTAACGCGATCTTAAACGAATTTAACGCCCCGCAGGCTGCGCAGGGCCCCGTAAAACCGGCAGGCAAGCGGTTCCGGGGGCAAGAGGAAAAAGCACAAAATGGATGGTATCGGTTTGACCCAATCAAAAATTATCTGTTTATGTTTGTCCGGTAACAACCAACGTTAAAACATGCACGGATTCGACACCCTCGATTGGGTAGTAATCGGCGGCTATTTCCTGATTCTTGCCGGAATAGCATGGTGGGTTATCAACCAAAAACAAAAAGACACCAAAGACTATTTTCTGGCCGGCCGGAACATCGGTTGGTTTATCGTAGGCGCCTCGATTTTCGCCTCCAACATCGGCTCTGAACACATCGTCGGTTTGGCCGGCGCAGGAGCCGGCGGCAAAATTCCGATGCTGATCTACGAACTGCATGCTTGGCTGGTATTGGCGCTGGGCTGGATCTTCCTGCCGTTCTATCTGCGCAGCGGCGTATTTACCATGCCGGAATTTCTGGAACGGCGCTTCAACGCCAAAACGCGCTGGTTTCTGACCGTTTTTTCGCTTGCAGCTTATATCCTGACCAAGGTATCGGTAACCGTCTATGCCGGCGGCATTGTCATTGCCTCCCTGCTGCACATCGATTTCTGGTTCGGCGCACTCATCACGGTCGTGTTGACGGGGGCGTACACCGTGCTGGGTGGCATGCGCGCGGTCGTTTATACCGAAGCGCTGCAAACCATTGTACTGGTGCTGGGCGCGGCAACCCTGACATTTTTCGGACTGCAGGCGGTAGGCGGCTGGAGCGGCATGCGGGCATCCCTCGAACCCGGCTACCTGAATATGTGGCGCCCTGCCAGCGACCCCGATTTCCCCTGGCCCTCCCTGGTAGTGACCAGCACGATCGTGGGCATCTGGTATTGGTGTACCGATCAATACATCGTGCAACGCGCGCTGGCTGCGCGCAACATCACGCAAGGGCGACGCGGCACCATTTTTGGCGCATTGCTCAAACTCCTGCCCGTGTTCCTCTTCCTGATACCGGGCGTTGTGGCGCTGGCCTTAAAAAACCGCGGAGAGCTGCACTGGGATACCGCCGATCAGGCATTTTCCACGCTCCTGATGGAACGAATGCCCACCGGCCTGAAAGGACTGGTAGCCGCAGGGCTCATGGCCGCATTGATGAGTTCCCTGGCCTCTGTGTTCAATTCCTGCTCTACCCTGTTCACCGTGGACGTGTATAAAAAACTGTATCCCGACACGCCGGAGCCCAAACTGGTGAGGATCGGGCGTACCGCTACCACGATTGTCGTCGTATTGGGCATCGCCTGGATCCCGATCATGCAAAACATTTCCGGGGTGTTGTATGAGTACCTGCAGTCGGTACAATCGTACATCGCGCCCCCGATCACGGCTGTTTTTCTGCTGGGCATTTTCTCCCGGCGCATCAATTCACAGGGGGCCATGGCAACGCTGCTTGCCGGACTGGGGGTTGCTGCCGTGCGCCTGATCCTGGAACTGAACCGGGGCTCACTCGACCCCTCCGGGCTGCTCCATACTTTTGCCACGATGAACTTCCTGAGTTTTGCGGCCTGGTTTTTCCTGTTTTCGGTGACGGTTTGCGTAGTGGTAAGTCTGGCCACTGCAGCGCCGGCCGCAGCCCAAATCGAAGGATTGACCTACAGCACCCTGACCAGGCAGCAAAGGGCCGACAACCGGGACAGTTACAATATCTGGGACATTGCTGTCTCGGTGCTCGTTATCGGGGTCGTTGTCTATGTAATGACCACGTTTACCGGCTAATAAGCACGGACCAGAACCCGGATGCAAGGTATCCGGCGGGCACCAAATACCGGTTCTCCGTGGGCGATTGAAGGGAACAATCCGAATTTCAGGGCAAACGAATTTATCGGCGCATTGTACCTTTGCCGCCCTTGCTTCCCCGGAGGAGCATAACCATTTTGTCTCCGGACCATTCGCCTGACCACCACCACCCTGTTGCTATGCACCTGATCGGCCCAGACCATCTTTCGCTGGAAAACCTCGCATCCATACTCCGTGAAAACCATCCGCTCGCGCTATCCGATGAAGCGCGCCGCCGCCTGCAGCACTGCCGGGGATACCTGGATGAAAAGATCCGGCATACTGATGAATTGCACTACGGCATCAACACCGGTTTTGGTTCCCTGTGCAATATCCGGATCTCCGATGCGGACATCGAGCAGTTGCAACAAAACCTCGTCATGTCGCATGCCGCCGGCACAGGCGATCCGGTTCCGGTGGAAGTCGTGCAGCTGATGCTCCTGTTCAAGATCCAGAGCCTGTGCTACGGGTTTTCCGCCGTGCGGGAGGAACTGGTCGAGCGCCTGATCGATTTTTACAACGCCGGCGTTTTTCCGGTCGTGTACGAACTGGGTTCCCTCGGCGCATCGGGCGACCTGGCTCCGCTGGCCCACCTGAGCCTGCCCCTGACCGGTCTGGGCGAAGTGTGGTACGAAGGGCGCCGGCAACGCGCCGACGTGGTCCTGCAGTTGCGCGGCTGGGCGCCGATGACCTTCAAGGCAAAGGAAGCCCTGGCCATGCTCAACGGTACCCAGTTCTCCACCGCCTACGCCGTCTGGTGCCTGCTCGAAAGCCGGCGCCTGGCCGCGCAGGCCGACCTGAACGCCGCTATCGGCTACGACGCTTTTAACTGCCGGCTTTCCCCCCTGGACGAACATATTCACCGGATACGGCCGCACAAAGGGCAACTAGCTGTGGCGGCAAGTCTGCG
This sequence comes from uncultured Saprospiraceae bacterium, assembly GCA_964450465.1. GTDB lineage: Bacteria > Bacteroidota > Bacteroidia > Chitinophagales > Saprospiraceae > M3007. Next base: position 6,373 of record CAYVDV010000090.1, on the reverse strand, counting down.
CGACTGGCTGGCCGGAAGCCCCCTGGCCCAATCGGACAAGAACAGCGTACAGGACCCCTATGCTTTTCGCTGTGTGCCGCAGGTGCACGGCGCCAGTCGCGACGCCCTGGCCCATATTGAGCAAATGGTCGTGACGGAAATGAACAGCGTGACCGACAACCCCAATGTGTTCCCGGACGACGACCTGATCCTGTCCGGCGGCAATTTTCACGCACAACCACTGGCACTGCCGCTCGATTACCTGGCCCTGGCCCTGTCTGAGTTGGGCAGCATCGCCGAGCGGCGCATTTACCAGCTCATCAGCGGACAACGCGGGCTGCCGGCTTTCCTGACCGATAATCCCGGACTGCACTCCGGCATGATGATCGCCCAATACACCGCCGCCGCCATAGCCAGCCAGAACAAAACCCTGTGCATGCCCGCCTCGGCCGACAGTATCGTGAGCTGCAATGGCCAGGAAGACCATGTGAGCATGGCCGCCAATGCCGCCACCAAGGCCCGCCGCGTGGTGCTCAACCTGGAGCGCCTGCTGGCCATCGAGTTTATGGTGACCATGCAGGCACTGGACTACCGGCGCCCCCATACGTCCTCGCCCCGCATCGAGGCGATCGCCGAAGCCTACCGCAAGCACGTGCCCCGGCTCGGCCCCGACCGGGTGCTGAGCACGGATATGGAAGCGACCGTGGCATTTTTGCGGGAGGAAGGAAGTGATTTGTTAGCAATGTAGGGATATGCAATTGTGCCTGTCTGTTTTCGAGGTCGGCCCAATCAAGAAGATCAATTTGAATTTGAAAAGTATCCATCCTCCAGTTGATAGCTATGCCCGCCTTCGCGGGGGAAACCAAAAAATATTTCACATAAGGGTTGGCAACCAACAATAGTTTCGCTTATTTTTGTTGCACCCGTATGACCCATTTAACCAAACTATTTTCACCAAATGCCTGACCCACGCATTACCGTACGCCCCATGGTATATCAACAGGAAACGCGCATCCGGGTGGACCTGCCTTATGCCCCGGAGTTTGTCCACAAGATCAGAAGCGTTGCCGGCGCCCGCTGGAGCCCGGAGCATCGCTGTTGGCATGTACCCCGGACGACCGGGGCCTGGGCACAATTGAAGGCGCTTTTCGGAGATGTCAAAGTGGAGATGACCCCCGCCGTGGATATACCAAACGAAGAGCCTGCGCTGGCTCCCGCGCCCAAATCGCCGCCCTCTCCCCTGGCCGGACAGTTTGCGCCGGACAAGATCACGCTCCTGTCCTTGCCGGAATCGCCTGGATTTATGGGGCTGCACCTGCCCGCCGGACTTGTGCCTGCGCACCTGAATACAGTCAAGAACATCCACGGACGGCGCTGGGATGCAGAGTTGAAGGTGTGGATGGTACCCTGTACCAGGCTGACCCTCCGGTTTTTGGAAAAATATTTTCCGGCCTTGCTGGTCTGGACCTTCCAGCCGGCTGAAGATCTGCCCGAACGGCTGGACGAACCAACCAAACATGCCCGGCCGGCCAAGCCCGAGACGGCGCCCGCACAATACGAAGAGGCCGTGATTGCGCTGGAGCAGTGCCTGACCTTGAAGCGGTACAGCTGGCGGACAGTGAAAGGCTACAAGAATTGTTTTCGGCAATTTATCCGGCACTACGAAGGGACCAAACCGAGCCAACTCAGCAGAAAACAGATAGATGACTATGTGGCCGGACTGATCCGGGAAAAACACATCAGCGAGTCGCACCAGAACCAGATTTTGAGCGCGATCAAGCTATTTTATGCGGAAGTGGTGGGGCAGGAGGATAAAGTAACGAACCTTATACGACCCAAGCGCGCACAAAAATTGCCGCATGTACTGACAGAAACAGAGGTAACCCGTCTGCTGCAGGCCACTACGAATCTTAAGCACCGGTGTATTTTGATGTTGATCTATTCGGCCGGTCTTCGCCTGGGCGAGGCACTAAACCTCAAAATAGCCGATTTGCAACCGGAAAATCACCGTATTTTTATCCGGGACGGGAAAGGGAAAAAAGACCGGTGCTCAATTTTGTCCGAGAAGGTATTCGCCAAACTGAGTGAATATTTTGACTTGTACCAACCTGTTGAATGGGTTTTTGAAGGGGACCAAGGGGGGCGGTACTCAGCCCGAAGCGTCCAAAAAATATTTACCCGGGCTAAAGAGCAAAGCAAAATCAATCCCTATGCAACCGTACATACGTTGCGACACAGTTTTGCTACCCACCTTCTTGAAAAAGGAGTTGACCTGCGATATATTCAAGACCTGTTAGGCCACGAAAGCAGTAAAACAACCGAGATTTATACCCATATTACCCGGAAAGGAATGGATAAAATCCGAAGTCCTCTGGATGATTTGGACTTGGAGGGACCTGGATATTGACGATTTACACGCACCCGGGGTGCGTATATACATCTAAAATTGAACTTATTCGGCACCTTGGGTGCTTATACACAATAGTTGAACTAAACCGCAAGCGGGAGTTCAATCGAAGCCTTACCAACCGATTGGCAATCAAAGCATAAGATAGAATAAGCAATAAATTTGGTTGATTTTTTCACCAACCAAAACAGTATTGCTTATGTCACCGTTACGACTTCGCATGTTGGAATACATGCAACTGAAACACTACAGCCCCTCGACCATCAAGAACTATCTGAGCCAGGTATCTCATTTTGCCAGGTATCTGGGTAAAAGCCCGGATTCAGGTAGCCTGGAAGATGTAGCCGCCTACCTGTTGCATCTAAATGTGGAACGGCGGCTCAGCCAGTCGCAATTGAACAGTGCCTACAGCGGCATCAAGATGCTGTTTGTAGGGGTGCTTGGCCGGGAATGGGACAAGCGTTTATTGCCCCGTGCCCGGCGGGAGAAGCGCTTGCCGGCGGTTTTATCGGCAGTGGAAGCGCTTGCTTTGGTCAATACGCCGCGCAATTTGAAGCACCGCACAATCCTGCGCTTATTGTATGCGTGCGGATTAAGGGTATCGGAAGCACTGGCTTTAGAGTTGGGCGACGTTGATTCCTCCCGCATGGTATTGGTGGTTCGCCAGGGCAAAGGATTTAAGGACCGGCTGGTGCCCTTATCCGAAACGCTGCTGGAATTCTTGCGGGAGTATTACCGGGCTTACCGGCCCAAACAATATTTATTTGAAAATAGCCGAAGTGGAGGGCCCCTGTCGCAACGGTCGGTGCAGGCCGTATTCCAGCGTGCCAAAATCCAAACAGGGGTATCGAAAAAAGTCAGTGTACATACCCTCCGGCATTGTTATGCCACGCATTTGCTTGAAGCGGGCATAGATGTAATGGCACTTAAAAAGTTTCTGGGGCATACCCAACTGGCTACCACGGCCCGCTATCTGCATTTGAGCGCTCCCACCACACAAGTGCCCGATTTATTGGCCGCTGGCCCAACGCAAGCAGATGAGCCGGACATCTTTTGAGGTCGCGGATATCCTGCGCCGTCATTTGGCCGACTACCTGGACGCACATCACCTGTCCTTTCAGCAATACAAAGCGGCACAGGCTATCATGCACTGTCGCACGGCGGCATTGGGCGGCCATGTGGACGCCTGCACGGCCTGCGGCCACTGGGTAGTGTCGTACAATTCCTGTGGCAACCGGCACTGTCCCAAATGCCAGTGGTCGGCTCAACAGCGCTGGATTAAAAACCGCACGGAGGAACTCTTGCCGGTAACTTATTTCCATTTGGTTTTTACTCTGCCCGATGGCCTGAACCCCGTGGTGATGAACAATGAGGCGAAGTTGTATGACCTGCTGTTCCGCGCCGCCTGGGAAACACTTGGCCAACTGGCCCGGCAGCCCCAATGGCTCGGAGCTCAAGCCGGCATGATCGCCGTATTGCACACCTGGGGACAAAACCTGTCGTTGCACCCGCACTTGCACTGCATTGTGCCCGGTGGTGGGTTGGCGAACGACAAAACCACCTGGGTGAGAAGCCGCCACAATTGTTTTTTGCCTGTACGCGTGCTTTCCCGCTTGTTCCGCGGAAAATTCCTGCATTACCTGCGGGACTTGTATCAGCAAGGTCAATTGGAGTTCTGCGGACAAGCCGCGGCTTTGGAGCATGAAAAAACGTTCAAACAATTGCTCACCGCGCTGTACAAAAAAGAGTGGGTGGTGTATGCCAAACGCCCCTTCGGCGGGCCTGAACAAGTGATCAACTATCTGGGGCGTTATACCCATCGCATCGCTATCAGCAACCGGCGAATCCTGGCTGTTCAAAACGGCAATGTTTCTTTTACGTACAAAGACTACCGCAACAACGGCCAACAGAAATCCTTGACGCTCGATGCCACGGAATTCATCCGCCGCTTCTTGCAACACTGCCTGCCGCCTGGTTTTCACAAAATCCGGTATTACGGAATACTGTCTATCCGAAACCGGAAAACGAAACTGGCGACCTTGCAGAAGAGCCTTCAGTATCAGCCAACGGCTGAAGATCCAGACGCCAAAACTCAACCGCTTAAAACTTGCCCGGCCTGCGGCAGGCCAAGCCTGCAACACCTGGGCATTATTCCTGCCCGCTTATTTAACCCCGGCAGGACCAGCGCCATGTACATCCCCTGCTCCCGCGCCCCACCGGCTGCTAGCCCGCCGATCTCCCTCGCCAGATGACCGCAAATTTTTTCATCCGCATACAGATGCCGGAGTAGATATTTTTTGGCTTTGTCTCAATTGTGAACCAATTTCCATTCGATTATGAGCCTGAACGTAAATAATTATCCCGCCAAATCTTGGCATTTTACCAACAATCGCTTTACTTTAGTTCCCGTATTTCGCCCAGCGAAACGGGAAGCCCCGATGGAATTCGCATAGCCAGAACCTTCAGCGTAAGGCGGCTTCGTTCAACTCCTTGCATACGCCATCAAGCCGGTACATTCCGGTTAAAGGATGTGCTGTGTGGCTCGACGGCGAATGCAAGGCAAATAGTTCAAGGCAAATAGTTATACCCAGATAAAAAAATAACATTGGATGATAAAATCAGTATCAGACTTATTACTAAATCTTAAAATAAAAGAAGAAGAGCTTCTTAAGAAATATGCTATCGTCAAGCACCCGGGCATAATTGGAGACATGTATGAAGGGTTAACCAAAGCCATACTTGAAAAAAGTATCTTTGATGGAATAGACATTCAAGTTAGGTCTGGAAAAATTAAAAATTCAAATAATGAATTTAGTGGTGAGATTGATTGTATGGTAGTTCTCGGAGAGGGAGAGCTTATTCCATATACAGACAAATATATTTATGATTCAAGCAAGGTAATCGCTGTTATACAAGTAAAGAAAAACCTCTTTTCCAAAGACATTAGAGATTCCTATGAAAATCTAAAAACTGTCCTTGATGTTACTGAATTCAGAGATGGAGAAGTATACCATGCAAGGTTGCTTCGAAACTCTTGGAGAATGATTTTCAACGAAGAACTACCGACAAGAGAAGAATTGCAACAACTACCTTATGAAAAAGAAATATTTTATCATGTACTATTACTGGAAGCATTTTATCCAGCAAGGATAGTATGGGGATATAATGGTTTCAAATCAGAATTTTCATTACGCGAATCATTTATAGACTATATCGAAGAAAACATTTCATCTGTATCTGGGGCAAAAAAACCAGGTTTTGGACCATTAAATTTTCCCAATCTAATAATTTGTGACAAATATTCTCTGGTTAAGACAAATGGCATTCCTTTTGGCCATCCTGTTGACAATAATAATTGGTGGCCAGTCTTAGTTTCTTCACATGATAACCCGGTATATTTTTTACTCGAAATAATATGGACTAGGCTGCACTTTATGTACGGTATCTCGGCTGAAATTTTTGGCGATGACCTTGTTATAGACGAAATGCATGGTTTCCTCCTTTGCCGACCAATAGAAGTTTCAACAATGAAAGGTTGGGAGTACCAATACATTCCGACGGGGGAAAAAGAATTAGAAAAGCCACATGTTCACAAAGAATGGGAGCCAGTCTTTTTAGACAACATTCAATTTGTAATAATTAATCAACTTTGCATCAATGGTAAAATTGATTTAATGGAAATAGATAATTTAGAATTCATTAAAAAAAATGGTTACACCATAGAGAGTTTTATAAAATCTCTTAAGCAAACAGGTTTAATTGATGTAAAGGGCAGTGTGTTATCTCTCATTACAGACTATTGTCAGTGTGGAATTACGCAAGATGGTAAATACTTTGCTGGAGACAATAAGACCGGGCGGGTTACTAGATGGATGTTAGCTCAGATGGCTAATAAAAGTGTATAATTGTTTTGTCCTGAAATAACTTTACACAAACCCACCATGGAGCAGGGATTAAATGTCGATCCGGGTTTCAGTGAATTGCAAG
>CAYVDV010000089.1:0-14291 GCA_964450465.1 uncultured Saprospiraceae bacterium | reverse complement strand
GGCCAATTCCCGAGGAACCTTTACCAACGGTGGCTCCAACATTGGCATCGGCAACGGTCTGGTCTTGTGTACCGGAAATGTAAACAACCTGCCCGGGCCAAACAATGCTGGAAACACCTCTGCCAACTCTGCCGGTTTTAACCAGAACAGTGCCGACGATCCCGACCTGGCGACCCTGACCAACGGCAACCAGTGGGATGTGATCAAACTGGAATTTGATTTCAAGCCAACCTCCGATATGGTTCAGTTTGATTATGTCTTTGGTTCGGAAGAGTATTGCGAATATGTCGGGACCAACTACAATGATGTATTCGGCTTTTTTATCAGCGGTCCGGGTATTACCGGCACCCAGAATCTGGCGCTAATTCCAAGTACCACCACTCCGGTGGCCATTAACAACGTCAATCACCAGACCAATACTTCGTATTACGTCAACAATAATACGAACAACCCCTGTCAGGCCGTGGGCGCCTGTTGTACCGCAGAATGCGCCCTGGATGGCTGGACGACTGTACTTACCGCGACAGCTTCCGATTTGATTCCTTGCTCGACCTATCATATCAAATTGGCCATTGCCGATATAGCCGACGGTCTGTTGTTCTCCGCGGTTTTTCTAAAGGCAAATTCGTTTGAAGCGGGTGGGGTAGTGAAGGGCCTGCCCATTTACCCTTCGGGGCTGAATTATGCCATCGAAGGTTGCGATGATGGCTTTATTAAATTTATTCGCGGTAGTGGCGATATTAATGTCCCGCTAACGATAAACTTTACGATCGGCGGAACCGCAACGCCGGGAGATGATTATGCCGCTCTGCCTACCACTATTACAATACCCGCCGGCGCAACAGAAATCCAAATTCCAGTCGACGTATTTGCGGACCTGCTTGTGGAGGGGCAGGAAACGATAATAATTACCCTGGACAATCCCTGTTCCTGTACCCAAACGGAGTTTACCTTCTACATTAATGACAAAACTCCCCTGGAAATTGAAATGATGGATCAGGAGCTCTGTGGCTCCTCGAGTGCAACCCTGGCGCCGAATGTGCTGAGCGCGGGGCAGCCGCCACTAAGCTTTGCCTGGAACACCGGCGCTACCTCCTCTTCGATCAATATCACCACTCCCGGTACAAATACCTATACCGTTACGGTCACGGATGACTGCGGCACCACTGCCACCGCTTCTGCTACCGTTACGTTGGAACCGGCGCCTACCGCCATTCTTACCGGTTCCGGGCAGTTCTGTGCCGGCACGCCGGGTTCTGTCGATCTGACCATTACCCTCACCGGTATAGCCCCCTGGGTGGTGGAAATAAACAATAACGGCACGGTGGAGACCCAGACCTTTACCAGTAGTCCGGTCAATTATACCGTAACCGACCCCGGCAACTACTCCCTGGTGAGCGTTTCCTCCCAGTCGGGATGTACCGGTACCGCCAGCGGAACGGTTACCATCAATGAGATCGAGGTGACGTTGTCACTTACGCCGAATGACCCTGCCTGCTTCGGGGTAACCAATGGCTCCGTTCAGTCGTCGGCAAGTGGTGCCACGGGCACGTACACCTATGCCTGGAGTACCGGGGCATCCGGGGCGAATCTGACTAATGTGGGTCCCGGCACCTACACGCTTACGGTAACAAGTACCCAGGGCTGCACGGCTGTGGACGAGGTTACCCTGACCGAGCCACCGCAATTGACTGCCAGTATCAACAGCTCCAGTAATATCGATTGTAACAATCCTACCGGAAATGCGGATCTGGAGGTAGGTGGCGGTACGCCCGGGTATAATTTCAACTGGAGCAATGGTTCTTCTGCCGAAGATCCGACTTTTTCAACCGGCGGCACCTACACCGTAACAGTCACGGACAATAACAACTGCACAATAACGGCTTCCGTAACCATAACGGCAAACACAACGCTGCCGACTGCCGCTGCAGCGCCGCCCGGGCAGATCACCTGTACCACGACTGAAATTACGATCAACGGCAATGGCTCCTCCCAGGGCCCGCAGTTTACCTACGAATGGAGCGGACCGTCAATTATTTGCTGTGAAAACACCCTGCAGCCGCAGGTGAACGGCGGCGGCACGTATGTGCTGACTGTTACCAACAACGATAACGGCTGTACCAGTACGGTTGCTGTCACGGTAGTGGAAAACAATACCCCTCCCATCGCCAATATCAACCCCCCGCAGAACATAAGTTGCACCACGCCTACCGTTACGTTGAACGGATCGGGTACCTCCACAGGAGCCGGCATAACTTATGTATGGAGCACCTCAGGGGGGAATTTCACCTGTTGTACCAACACCCTGAACCCACAGGTCAACCAGGCCGGCACCTATACAATACTGGTGACCAATGCCAATAACGGTTGTACCTCGGAGGAGAGTGTTACGGTAAGCGGCGATACCGATCCGCCGACTGCTTCGATCACCCCGCCGGCTTCAATCGACTGCTATACGCCTGAAATTGACCTGGACGGCAGCGGCTCTTCGCAAGGTGGTAATTTTACCTATCAATGGGCTGCCGGCGGCGGCGGCAATATCATCGGTGGCGCCAATACGACCAATCCGACCGTGAATCAGGGCGGTATTTACACCATCACCGTGACCAATACGGATAACAACTGTACTGCCACGGCCAGTGTCACAGTGTCTGCCAACCTGACTCCGCCGGTGGCGGTTGCCACTGCAAACGGCACTTTGACCTGTCAGAATCCGACCATCACGCTGAACGGCAATGGTTCCAGCACGGGTTCTAATTTTACCTACGAGTGGACCACGCCCAACGGCAACATCGTCAGCGGCGAGAATACCTTGAACCCGGTCATCAACCAGGGCGGCACTTATACCCTGGTGGTGACCAACGCCACAAACGGGTGTACCAGCTCCGCTACGGTAAATGTCAACAGCAATCAGGATCAGCCCATAGCCAACGCCGGCCCGCCACTTGAACTCAATTGCACAACGCCGAACCTGCAATTGCAGGGCTCCGGCAGCAGCGGAGCAGGTTATACCATTCAATGGACGGCTAATCCGGGCTTCATAGTCAATGGCGCTACCACCTATACGCCAACCGTCAACCAGGCGGGCACCTACTACCTCGTGGTAACGAATACCGCCAACGGATGCACCACGGAAGACTTCGTGGAGGTGACATCCAACTTTGATATGCCAGCGGCACTGATCAATCCGCCGCCGGTGATCGACTGCTACTCTCCCGAAATCGATCTGGATGCCGGCGGCTCCACACAGGGCGGTAATATTCAGTTCAACTGGACAACAAGCAACGGCAATATTGTCAGTGGGTCCACCTCGCCATACCCGACCGTTAATCAGGCCGGAACCTATAACCTGGTGGTGACTAATACGGAAAGCGGCTGTACTGCAACGGCATCCGTAACTGTCAGCGCCAACCTTACGCCTCCGGTGGCGGTGGCCACGGCTCCCGGTACCCTGACCTGTCAGAATCCTACCCTTATTATCAACGGCAATGGCTCCAGTATTGGTCCGAACTTTACCTACGAGTGGACCACGGCCAATGGCGAGATTATCAGCGGGGAAAATACCCTGAATCCCGTAGTAGGTATGGGTGGTTCCTATACATTGTTGGTCACAAATGCCGCTAACGGTTGCACTGCCACAACCACGGTAAACGTCAACTCCAATCAGAACTACCCCAACGCCAGTGCCGGAGCGCCGCTCACGCTGAACTGTATCCATCCCACCCTCCAACTGCAGGGTTCCGGAAACAGCGGACCGGGCTACACCATACAATGGACTGCCAATCCTGGCTTTATTGTCAGTGGCGCCAATACCTATTCGCCCACCATCAACCAGGCAGGTGTTTACTATCTGGTGGTGACCAATACCGCCAATGGTTGCACTACCGAGGACTTTGTCGAGGTGGACGCAAACTTTGACCAGCCCGTTGCAAGTATCGCTCCGCCGGGTATAATCGATTGCTATTCGCCCGAAATTGACCTGGATGCCGGTGGCTCCACTCAGGGGGGGAATATCCAGTTCAACTGGACCACGCCAAACGGCAATTTTGTTAGTGGCTCCTCATCGCCTTACCCCACGGTCAATCAGGCTGGAACCTATAACCTGTTGGTAACCGACACGGAAAGCGGCTGTACTGCAACGGCAAGTGTTGTTGTGGTGCAAAACCTCACCCCTCCAAATGCCAATGCCGGACCTGGCGCCACGCTCAACTGCAATGTGGCGCAACTGACTCTGAACGGAACAGGTTCTTCCGGTTCCAATTTTGAATATGAATGGTACACCGCCAACGGCAATATCGTCAGCGGAGAAAACACGCTGAACCCGGTAATCGACCAGGCAGGCACGTACACGTTGCAGGTGACCAACCTGGCTAACGGTTGCACGAAGCAAAGTTCGGTGACGATCTTTGCCGACCAAAATGCCCCTAATGCCTTCGCCGGTGATGATGACCAATTGACCTGTACGAATATGAGCGTTCAACTCAGCGGGTACGGGTCTTCCAGCGGAAGCGGGATCACCTACCAATGGGTGGGCAATCCGGGCAATATTGTTTCCGGCGCCAATACCCTCACGCCTACGGTAAATGCCTATGGCTATTATACACTGATCGTCACCAATACAGCCAATGGTTGTACGGATGAGGACGAGGTGTTTATTGAGGACAATATTGTTTATCCCAGCGCCAGTATTTTACCGGCCCAACAATTGAATTGCACCTACAGCAGTGTGCAACTCGATGCCGGGGGCTCCACACAGGGCTCGAATATGGATTATATCTGGACAACAGTGAATGGGAATATTGTCAGTGGAAATGGAACCCCGTATCCGGAAGTGGATCAGACCGGTACCTACAATTTAGTTGTGGTCAACACCGATAATTCCTGTTCCGCCACCGCTTCGGTCACGGTGACCGAGGACTTCACTCCGCCATTGGCAGTGGTGGTCCCCACGGCTTCCATTACCTGTCAATCGCCCCAAACGACCCTTAACGGCAACGGCTCATCTTCCGGGTATCCTTTCTTTTACGAATGGACTACCAGCAACGGCAACATCGTCAGCGGTTATCTTACCCTGACACCTACCGTTAATCAGGTGGGAACCTATACCCTTACTGTGTATAACCTGGACAATGGCTGTACCACACAGGCAACGGTAACGGTGAATACTTCCCAAACGTTCCCGACTGCCAGTGCCGGCGCCCCGCAAACCATCACCTGTACGGCTGCTCAGGTAACGCTCGATGGAAGCGGCTCTTCCCAGGGTTCGCAATACAACTATGTATGGTCTACCCAAAATGGGAATATTGTTTCCGGAGCCAATACCCAGAACCCCGTTGTAAATGCCCCCGGAACCTACGAACTGGCGGTGATCAATACCCAAACCGGTTGTACTTCCGTAGCTTCCGTTGCGGTTGGTCAGAATACCGCGGTACCGCTTTCCACTGTTGCGCCAGGAGGTGTGTTGAGTTGCACGGTTACGACCCTTACGCTCGATGGCAGCGGGTCAAGTTCCGGCCCGGGAATGCAGTATAACTGGACTACCGTGGCAGGCAATATTGTTTCCGGACAGGGAACCCTCAATCCGGTAGTCAGTGCAACCGGTAATTATACCTTGCTTGTGACGGATAGTGCAAATGGCTGTACGGCAACGGCCAGTACCACCGTTACCGCCGACGCCAGTGTGCCTATGGCCAATGCCGGACCGGCCGATACCCTGAACTGCTCGGTAACCCAATTGGTGCTCGACGGCACGGCATCGAGTCAGGGTGCTGCGTTTGCGTATGCCTGGTCCGGTCCGGGTATTCTTTCAGGTATTAACTCCCTGACTCCAACGGTCAATGCTCCCGGTTTGTACGAACTGCTGATCACCAATACGACCAATGGCTGCACGGCAGTTTCCAGTGTAAATATCCCGGCCGATGTAGTGCTCCCTGTTGCGGAAGCCGGACCGGCGGCTGTGCTGAATTGCCTCGACACGATACTGACCTTGAACGGTACGATATCCAGCACGGGACCTGTATTTAGTTATAGCTGGACAAGCAGCCCAGGCGGTAATATTGTATCCGGATCCGCTACGCTGTCCCCGCAAATAGACCAGCCCGGCACGTATTCCTTGCTTGTGACGAATAATTCGAATGGCTGTACGGCTACCGATGTCGTGGAAATTACGCAAAATACCGCGCTCCCGCAAGCGAATGCCGGTAGCCCAGGATTGATCACTTGCACCAACACTACCGTGACACTCAACGGAAGCGGCAGTACCGGAGCGGCATTTACCTATCTTTGGACGACACCCAATGGCAGTATAGCCTCCGGCGCCAATACCCTGAATCCGGTGGTGGATGCCCCTGGAAACTATGTTTTGCTGGTAACTGACACGCTGAACGGATGTACGGCAACTTCTGCAGTCCTGGTAGACAAGGATGCCAACGTGCCCGTTGCCGTGGTACAGGCGCCGGCTACCTTGACCTGTGCCATTACCCAACTTCAGTTGAATGGAACCGGTTCAACGGCCGGCACAACGATCCAGTACAACTGGACGACAGCCAACGGAACAATTGTCTCCGGAGCCAATACCCTCACGCCGGAAATAAGCGCGCCCGGACAATACACCCTTACTGTATTCAATACAGCCAACAATTGCGAAGCCCAGTTCAGTGTCAATGTCCAGCAAAACCTGACGCCACCGGTGGCCAATGCCGGATTACCGGCGGTACTGTCCTGTGCCAATCCGGTCCTTACTCTCAACGGCAGCGGTTCCAGTCAGGGCGTGCAGTACACCTATCAATGGACAACGGTAAGCGGCAATATCGTCTCCGGCGCAACGACGCTTTCTCCGTTGGTGGATCGCTCCGGCAACTATTCGCTCGTCGTGACGAATACACAGAACGGATGCACCGCATCCGCCACGGTTCAAATCCTTTTGGACCAAAACTCCCCGCAGGCAGAGGCTGGTCCCGGCATGGCACTTACCTGTTTGGCTGACAGCGTAACCCTTAATGGAGCGGGGTCGAGCGTTGGGCCAAATTTTGTTTATCAGTGGTCTGCCGCCGCCGGCGGAAATATTTTGAGCGGCGCCAACAGTCTTTCGCCGCTGGTGAATGCGGCCGGACAATATACTTTGCTGGTGACCAATCCGGTCAATGGCTGTACCTCTACCGATGTAGTGAATGTAGTGGTCGATAAGGCGCCCCCTCTGGCTATTGTAGCATCGCCCCCCGTGCTTAATTGTCAGCTGACACAAACTGCGTTAAATACCAGCGGTAGCAGTACGGGCGCCAATTTTACGTATAAATGGACGACCACTGGCGGCAATATCCTTTCCGGGGGCAACAGCCCTGCACCGGTTGTAAACAAGCCCGGTACGTATAATCTGGTGATTACCAATACCACAAATGGCTGCACTACGACTGCTTCTACAGTTGTCACGCAAGATATTGTGCAACCGGCTGTGGATGCAGGACCCGGTGCAGAACTCAATTGTACGCAAACAACGCTGACGCTTTCCGGAACAGCAGGGAATGTGGGTGCCAATGTCCAATATGTCTGGACCACCGCCAACGGAAATATCCTGTCGGGCAACAACTCCCTGACTCCGGTGATCAATGCACCCGGGACCTACATATTGACAGTTACCAATCTCGACAATTTCTGTGTGGCAACGGATCAGGTTGCCATTGCACAAAATGTGGCAGTTCCGGTCGCCGCAGCGGCCCTGCCGCAGGTGCTTACCTGCGCGCTTCCGACAACCAATCTAAACGGAAACGGCAGTAGCGCGGGTCCCTTGTTCGCATACCAGTGGGTGGCGCAAAACGGCGGCAATATCCTTTCCGGCGGCAGTACGCTTCTGCCAACGGTAAATGCGCCGGGAATTTATGTCCTGACGGTGACGAACACCAACAACCACTGCACCGCAACGACCTCGGTGACGGTGAATCAGGATATTGTGGCTCCGAATGCAGTTGCAGGGAATACTGTTACGTTGACTTGCACCACACCCAGCCTTCAATTAAATGGCACCGGCAGCAGTGCAGGGAGCCAATACAGTTACCTCTGGACTACGATCGACGGACAGATCTTGTCCGGCGAAACAGGGCTCCAACCCGTGATTGGCGCCCCTGGATTGTACACCCTCGTTGTCACGAACCAAACCAACGGTTGTACGCAAGAGGCTGCCGTTCAGGTGTTGCAGGATGCGAATGCTCCGGTAGCAGTAGCCACAACACCGGGTGAACTCAACTGTATCACCACTTCCTTGACCCTGAGCGGTGCCGGGAGCAGTACAGGCGGAAACTTTGAATATCAATGGACCACATCCGGCGGGCAGATCGTTAATGGTGCGAACTCATTAACCCCTGCGATCGCTGCGCCCGGAATTTACACCTTGCAGGTCACAAATAAGCTCAACGGTTGCACAGAAACGGATCAGGTAACGGTTACCCAAAACACCGAGATCCCGACTGCTGACGCCGGTACTGCCGGTACGATCACTTGCGCCATCACCCAACTGACCCTGAACGGCTCGGGTGCCGGCGGCTCGCTTGGCGTGACGTATGCCTGGACCACCGCTAACGGCAATATTTTAACCGGAGCAAATTCTGCAAATCCGCAGATCAATGCCGGAGGCCTGTACCTGCTCACCGTTTACGATCAATACAACGGTTGCACGAGTACCGATCAGGTTTTGGTTCCGGTTGATGTGCAGTTGCCGCTCGTTTCAATTGCTGCACCGGGTTTGCTCACCTGCGCCGTGCTCCAGATTCCGGTTGATGCCAGCGCCAGCGCGCAAGGTAGTCAATACCAGTACAGCTGGAGTGGGCCCGGTATCGTTTCCGGTGCCGGCACTCTTATGCCTCTGGTAAATCAGCCCGGGAGTTATAACCTCCAGATCGTCAATACGGTCAATGGTTGTACCGCCAGTGCGGCGGCCCTGGTACCGCAGAACATTCAGTCCCCCCTTGCAGAGGCCGGAAACGGTTTTGAACTGACTTGTTCCGTGGCTGAAGGCACGCTGAGCGCAAACGGATCGTCCTCCGGGCCGGGTTTCAGTTACTTGTGGTCAACGACGGATGGTCATCTTTTGGGTACACCGAACTCCATAGCGCCTTCTGTTGACGCACCGGGCACCTATCAGCTGCTTGTTACCAACCTGAATACGGGTTGTACTGCAACAGATCAGGTATTGGTCACTGAAAATACCAACTACCCGGACGGTTTCGAACTGTTCACCGACCCACCGGGTTGTGGCGGGAAGCCGGGTACTGTGCGTATTGAAGCCGTCTCGGGTGGGGTAGGGCCATTCCTCTATTCCATCGATGGAGGTAATACTTTCCTGACGGCGAATGAATTCGGGAGTTTGACACCGGGGCAATATCAGTTGGTCGTGCAGGATGCAAACGGGTGTGAGTATGGAGAGCCGCTCAACTTTCCGGTACCGGTAGAGCCTGCGGTGACGATCGATCCGGAGATTATTCTGGCTTTCGGCGAATCGGCTACGCTGACCGCCTTGCTCAACATTCCTATTTATCAGGTGGATACCATCATCTGGACACCTGTAGAGAGTCTTACACCGACCAGTAAACCCAATGTGGTGATCGCCCGGCCCTTTGTCTCCACGGAATACACCGTGACAGTTGTCAATTTGGAGGGCTGTAAAGATCGCGCAACGGTCATCGTACGCGTGGATGATCCCAATCTTTGGGCGCCCAATGCGATCAGTCCAAACCGGGAGGATGGCCAGAACGATGTGTTCCTGATCTTTGCCGGTCCGAATACAGTCAACAAGATCAACACATTGCAGATTTACGATCGCTGGGGCAATATGGTGTTCCGGAAAGACAATATCCCTCCCAACGATGAAAAGCACGGTTGGAATGGCCGTTTCCGTGGACAACCGATGAACCCGGCTGTATTCGTTTGGTGGGCAGAAGTTGAGCTTGTGAGCGGACAAAAAATCTTGTTGAAGGGGGATGTGACCATCGTCGATTGACCTTTAACCCATCAATTCATCGGGCATGCGCCCTCATCTTTATTCCCTTTTTTGGACAGGGAATTGCAGATGGGGGCGCAGTTTTTTTATTGGTTATTTGTTAAATTTCAGGGAAAAATAATTTTTTTCGTTGCGTTATTAAAATAGTATATACTTTAATGCCCGGAAAACGAATTTTTCTCAAAATTTTTTTAATAATTTAAAAGGTGTTTCAATGAAAAAAGTTTTAATCACCCTGCTCCTACCCATGCTTCTTGCGTCATTGAGCCACGCACAAACATCAAAACCCGCTTATGGGAAAAAGCGACCGAACCAGATCAGACTTACGGAGAAAGTACCTGCCAGCCAACAACTTAGTGTCCTGAAGAAACAACTGCAACTGACTGATGACGATGCCTTACAAGTCCTGCGAAAAGAAACCGATGAACTGGGTTATACCCATGAGAAATTTCAGCAATATTACAAGGGGGTCAAGGTAGAAGGTGCAACCTACACGGTGCATACCAAAAATGATGTGATCACTCTGATGACCGGGGAATTTCGCAGCGTTGTGGATTTGGATGTAAAACCTACACTCAGCCCTTCCGCGGCCTTCAATGCTGCTTTGGCGCATGTGAATGCCAAGCAGTATGCCTGGGAAGATGCAGTGAAAGCCGGTTTTCCGGACTACCAGAAGCCTCAGGGCGAACTGGTAGTTGTTGGCGATCCACAAAGCCGTACACCTGCCAAACTGGCCTATAAATTTGACATTTTCGCCGCCGATCCAGTGTATCGCGCCTGGGTGTTTGTAGATGCACATACCGGCGAATTTATTCAGGAAAACCTGCGGATCCATGATGCCAACGTACCGGCAACGGGTACCGCGATTTACAATGGTTCCGTTAACTTTACGGCTGACAATGCAAGCGGTCCCTACCGGCTTCGTCAAACGTCAAGCGGTGGCGGCGTACAAACGTTCAACCTGAATAATGGCACGAATTACACCACAGCCACGGACTTTACCAGCAGCAGCACCAATTTTACTGGCGATGCAGTGGGTGTACAGGCCCACTGGGGCGCCGAACAGGTTTGGGCGTATTACTGGAACCAGCATGGCCGAAACTCCTATAATGGAACAGGCGGGATCCTAAAATCCTATGTACATTATTCCAACAACTACGTAAACGCTTTCTGGGATGGAACCCGCATGACCTATGGCGACGGGAACGGCACCACGTACGGCCCGCTCGTTTCCCTCGATATCTGCGGCCACGAGATTTCACATGGTGTTACGGAATATTCCGCCAATCTGGTGTATTCTTACGAATCAGGCGCCTTGAATGAGTCTTTTTCTGATGTATTCGGAGAAGCCATTGAAAATTATGCAACCGGATCCAACGACTGGCTGATGGGCGACCAAATTGGCGCCGGAGGCAGTGGCGGAGCAATTCGTTCGATGAGCAATCCAAACGCATACGGAGACCCGGATACCTACCAGGGTACATATTGGTACACTGGGACCGCTGATAATGGCGGGGTTCATACCAACTCCGGGGTGCAGAACAAGTGGTTCTACATCTTGTCCGTCGGCGAATCCGGCACCAACGACTTGGGGAATTCCTACAACGTAACGGGTATCGGGATAACAAATGCCGCAGCAATTGCATATCGCAATCTTACCACCTACCTGACGTCCAGTTCCAACTATGCGGCTGCACGTGCCGGAGCCATTCAGGCTGCCCGCGACTTGTTCGGCGTGGATTCTCCGGAAGAGATCGCTACTACCAATGCCTGGTATGCCGTGGGTGTAGGTGCCGCTTATGGTCCTCCGATCGGTTGCGTGCCCTCCCCGGTGGTACTTACGCTGAAACTGGATAATTATCCCAGCGAGACGACCTGGAACCTGAAAGATGCCAACGGGGCAACGGTTGCTTCCGGCGGCCCGTATTCCACGGCCGGCTCGACGGTAACCCAAACCTTTAACCTGAGCGGCGGGGACTATACCTTTACAATCAATGATGCCTATGGCGATGGTATCTGCTGCGCTTACGGATCTGGTTTTTATAACTTGAAAAGCGGAAGCATTACGCTTGTCAGCGGCGGCGCATTCGGCTCTTCTGAAGTCACCAATTTCTGTATTGATGGCGGTGGCACCGGCGATGTCGATCCGCCAACAGTGCCCGGCAACCTGACAGCCAACAATATCACGCAAACCTCTGCGGATCTTTCCTGGACGGCTTCCAGCGATAACGTTGGGGTTACAGGTTACAATGTTTATGTGGATGGCGTGCTTGACGGCAATACCACAAGCTTGTCTTACACGGTCTCCGGGCTCACCGCCAATACCACCTACAACATGGAGGTGACCGCCTATGATGCTGCCGGCAATGAATCGGCCCCCGCATCTGTCGGTGTTACCACGCTTTCCGGTGGCGGCGGTGGCGGTAGCAATGTGATCCTGGCCCACTACTTTGAAACCGGCTGGGACGGTTGGGCCGATGGCGGCTCAGATTGTGCCCGCTACTCAGGCACCCGGTCCTGGGAAGGAAATTACTCTATTCAAATACGGGACAATTCCGGAACGGCTTCGGCCATGACCTCTTCTTCCTATGATGTCAGCGGCTACACCCAACTGACTATTGAGTTTTATTTCTATGCCAACAGTATGGAAAACGGGGAGGATTTCTGGGTGCGATACTACGATGGATCTAGTTGGTCCACGGTAGCCACGTATGCCAGAGGTACCAGCTTTAACAACAATACCTTTTATGTTGCCACGGTAACTCTCAGCAGTGCCCAGTACAATTTCCCACCCAACGCGCAATTCCGATTCCAGTGCGATGCCAGTGATAACAGCGATCAAATCTATATCGATGCGGTGACGATCACAGGATCCAACAACTTTATGGCCGGAAACAGCAGCTTCACGATCAAGGAATTGGGCGCACCGGTAAATACCGTTCCGGCAAGCCTGCTTACACCTGCTGAGACGGAAGATGTGATTCAGATTTTCCCGAATCCGGTTTCCAATACCCTCCAGGTACGTTCGGCCGAGCCTGTCAAATCCGTCCGGGTTTTTGCCGCCAATGGCGTACAGCTGCGCGATATGCCCGGATTCGAAGGCGCTACTTCTGTTGATCTGTCTTCGTTAAAGCCAGGTATCTATTTTATCTCCCTGGAAACGGAGAACGGAATACAACAACGGCGAATAGTAAAGCAATAAGTGCCGGATAGGCTGTTAAACCTTCTGGTTTGACTTTATCGCAAGTGTGAATAAAAAGAGACCGCAGAGCGCACAAAGGTTTTAATCCTGGCGCATCTGCGGTCTTTTTTTATATCCTGTGTTCTTTTCTTATGTCGAAATAAGGGGCGCGTCGGCCAGGCTCAAAATGTGGTCGTTGTTCTGGTCGGATTCGATCAAGCCGTCGCGGAGCCGTACGATCCGGTGTGCGTGCTGTGCAATATCCTGCTCGTGCGTCACCAGAATAATAGTATTGCCAGCCTGATGGATCTGCTCGAACAACATCATGATCTCATAGGAAGTTCTGGTGTCGAGGTTTCCCGTAGGTTCGTCTGCGAGAATAATGGCCGGGTTGTTGACCAGGGCCCGGGCAACCGCCACCCGCTGTCGCTGACCTCCGGATAATTCATTGGGCCGGTGCATCACCCGGTCGCCCAAACCAACGGACTCCAGGGTTGCGCGCGCTTTTTCCAGGCGCTGGTCTTTAGAATAGCCTGCGTAAACAAGTGGCAAGGCTACATTCTCCAGCGCTGAAAGGCGGGGCAGCAGGTTAAACGTCTGGAATACAAAGCCGATCTGTTTATTCCGGACTTCGGCGAGTTCACCATCATCCATCGTACTGACTTCGATGCCATTGAGCCAGTATTTCCCACTGCTGGGAGAATCGAGACAACCCAGCAGGTTCATTAAAGTGGACTTCCCGCTTCCGGAAGGTCCCATGAGCGCTACGTACTCGTTTTTGTCAATATCCAGGGTAACGTCTTTCAGGGCTTCCACTTTTTCGGAGCCCATGATATAGGTTTTATTGAGATTTTGAATGGAGATAAGCATATTCTCGTGTGTTGTTGTAGTAGGGAAAAGGGAATGGTTTCTGCATTATTTTTTCCTTCGGAAAATCAGGCCGGTTGCCACCACGAATAATCCGACGATAAGCCCGGTCAATTTGGCGATTAATTCCGGGAAGACAAAATAGATAAGCAGGAGCAAGATGCCGCCGATGCCCAGTGCGATCAGAAGCCAGGTCCATAATCTGGAAGGGTTGTTGTTTGCCATGCGGTTCTTGTTATTTTTTCATTTTCGGTA
>CAYVDV010000088.1:0-14306 GCA_964450465.1 uncultured Saprospiraceae bacterium | reverse complement strand
TAAACCCGATCGCCCACAGCAGGCCCAGCAAATCGGCTATCAGTCCGGTGAGCAGGGCCCCGGCCGCATATCCCAGATCGCGCCAAAGTCGGAAAATACCGATGCTGCGGGCGCGGTCGCCGGGGTTGGTATTTTCAGCTATTGTAGCCAGGAAAGTCGGGTACACCATAGCTGTACCCAGGCCGAGCGCTGTGGACAGAATGGTAAATGTCCAGAACCCGTCCGCCCAGATCAGCGCCACGATCGCCAGCCCCTGTGCAAACATTCCCCAAAAGAGCAGGGTCTTTTTACAGACGTGGTCGGCCAGTTTGCCCGTCAGGAGTTGACTCAGGCCCCATACTGCCGGATAAACCGCTGCGATCTGGCCGATTTCCGTCAGCGAAAACCCGCGTTGCGCCAACAGAATAGGGAGGATACCCCAGATCATGCCGTCGTTGAGGTTATTGACAAAGCCAGCCTGCGATACCGACCCGAGGTTGCGGTGGAACCAGCTCGTATCCCGGAAAGGTCTGCGCAAGGCAGGAATGGAAGAGGTTTTTTGTTCGGCTTTGGCATGGCCGTGCGTGTCGTGCACCAGCAGCCAGCTGCCGAGCAGGCCCAGGATGCTGAGCCCCACGCCGATATAAAACGGATACGGGCGTATGCCATAGTTGCTTGCTACCTGGGCCGAAAAATAGGCCACCACCGCCACGGCGAGATAACCGGCAAACTCGTTGAGCCCCATGGCGAGACCCCGGTTCTTTTCCCCGGC
Organism: uncultured Saprospiraceae bacterium; assembly: GCA_964450465.1. Taxonomy (GTDB): domain Bacteria; phylum Bacteroidota; class Bacteroidia; order Chitinophagales; family Saprospiraceae; genus M3007. The sequence goes on along the minus strand of CAYVDV010000088.1, from coordinate 13,555 downwards.
CAGGTCGATTTTCATGACAACAGTGCTGCTCCAGGCAAGCCCCTGGTGAATGCCCAGCAACACATTGGCAGCCACGATCCAAGCCCAGGAAGGTGCAAGCATGAGCACCCAGGGCACGGGCAGGGCAAGCAACCAGCCCGCCACCAGCAGGCGTTTACGGCCGAAACGGTTCGCGAGGACACCGGTATAATAGTTTGCCAGTGCCTTGGTCAGGCCAAAGGCAATGATGAACGACAATACGGCGGTATTGGCTGCAATGCCAAATACCTCGCTGGCCAGTTTTGGAAAAATAGAACGCTCCAACCCCACCATGCCGCCTACAAAGGCGTTGATGAGCACGAGCAACGCGAACTGTTTCCAGTTTTGGCGCAAGCCCAATTTCACCGGAGCATTATTTTCCGTTTGCATTTGTCTATTCAAACACCGCCGCTTCCGCTACCGCGCGCCAGTTGTCCAGATCCTTGCGGACGCTGTCCAGCTTGGCCTGGATATTGCCCAACACCAGCCGGCCGAGTGGCAAGCGCAAAGGCGGTTCGGCGGCATGTACAGCCTGGATAATCGCTTTTGCACCTTTTTCCGGATCGCCCTCCTGTTTGCCGTCGATGGCGGCCATACGCTGGCGAAAAGCGCCGGCGGTGGCTGCATAGTCGCCAATTTCCCGCGCCGCTGCCACCAGCGATCCGCTTGCAAAGCGGGTGCGGAAAGGCCCCGGCTCCACGATGATGACATGAATGCCGAGCGGCCGCACTTCGTCGGCCAGAGCCTCGCTGAACCCCTCCAGCGCAAACTTGCTGGCATTATAAATGCCAAAACCGGCGGTCGCCTTGATCCCGGAACCCGAAGAGATCTGCACGATATGCCCCGAACGCTGCCGGCGCATCAGTGGCAGCGCGCGTTGGGTTACCTGCAGGGCGCCAAAAACATTGGTTTCAAAAACCGCCCGGGTTTCCGCCAGGCTGGCTTCCTCTACAGCGCCGACGATGCCGTAGCCGGCGTTGTTGACCAGCACGTCCAGGCGCCCGAATTCCTGTTCAATGCGCGCAAAGACGGCTTCCACTCCCTGACTGTCGGTTACGTCCAGCAGCAACCCAAGGCCACGCCCGGTATTCTCCACATTAAAAACCTCCGCTTGTTCGGTTTTGCGAAATGTGCCGACGACAAAATCGCCCTGTTCCATAACAGCCAGTGCGAGCTCTTTGCCGAAACCACTTGAGACACCTGTGATAAGCCAGACTTTTTGATCCATAATGAAGTTTGTTTTTTGCAAAGATAGTACAGGTGATTCAGGATCTGTTTGGACAACACCGGCTCTTTCCTGTATTTTTCAAGTCATGCCGTTCAATGACCCAGATCATTGAAATCCCTGTATTTTATCATTTAATATTGTATAGAAAATAAAAATAGAGCACACGATTGGAGCTGTAAAAAGTACAGAGGGTCTGTGTAGTTCTATAAAATGGCTAACGAATCGCGAATAATACGCAGAGGGGATTATGCCATATCTGTGAACCAAAATCCTCAGCCATGAAAGCCTATAAATTTTTGCTGACCATAGCCCTGTTTTGCTTAGCCTTTTTCACCACTTCCTGCACGAAGGATTCGCTGGACGAGAGTAGTTTGGCTCCGGTGAAACGCGTCAACCGCGAGAATGTGGAAACGGGCATCGTAAAATTCCATGAAGCCATTCCTGACGACCCCGGCACCACATCGAAGGTTATTCCAACGCTTACAAACGGCGCTACCAAGCTGATCAGCGGTACGGAATATACTGCCGATGATTACCCCCAGCCTCGGGTGCCGGATGATACCGGCGGCCGGAAACTGAAACACAACAAAGGCGTGACCAATGATGTGTTCAGGGTGCCTCAAAAACCGGTAATCGGCGGCGAGGAGGTGCTGGAAGGCGGTGCAATTCCGGACAATTACCGGATCGTAGCCCCGCGCCCCGACAAACAATAACCCCTGTATAACGGAAGATTCCCCCTGATCTGCAACAGCCGCTCCGGTGCGTCCGGGGCGGCTGTTTTGTGTTTGAGCCCGCTCCAAAATTTTCAGGATTGAACTGATAACCGATTTCAAGCGCAGGTATTAATGGACATAATCGCAAATAAGAAAGCGATAAAAGCAAACTACATCAGTTAATCAAAATTCCTTGCCATGAAATCGTATCATTTTTGTCTGCCCGTAGCCCTTTTTTGCCTTGCACTTTTCACCACCTCCTGCAAGAAAGAAGTCCTGGACGAATTGCAAGATGTTCAAGTAGCGAAAATCAACCATCAAAATGTAGATGCCGGTTCGGTGAAACTCTTCGAGGCTACCGATGATAGCCCGGCCAAACAGGCCGGCAATCCCATCCATACGAATGGAACTACGCTGAACAAGGATGATGTGACGGCCGACAATTATCCCACCACGAAACAAGCAGATACCTCGGGCGGCATCAAATTGAACAGCGACGATCCCACCCGCGACGATTACCCAACCACGAAACAACCTGAAACCACAAGGGGTACGACACTGAACAGCGACTCGCCTACCCGGGATGATTATTCGACACTGAAACAAGCAGATACCGGCGGCGGCAAAAAACTGCGCGAAAAAACCGCCACCCCCGACGCCTACCGCATCGTAGCCCCGCGGCCTGCCAAGCAATAAGTATTACATCAGAATGACCTGCTTTTGAATCACTCCCCTCCACGAATAAGCGTTTCAAATGTAGGTTTGCTTTGGATAACACCAAGCCGCCCCGGACAAGCCGGGGCGGCTTTATTTTTGGTAAACCAGGCCGTTGCCTTTGGCTTCGGGCTTTCTGTATAGTGGATATGCCCCGGGCAATATGGAATGACCACCATTTTCTGCCTGGTATATTTGATTTATACGGCCAACGTTCACGCTTGCACTACCCGCCCCAGCGCAACGGGAATGTTCATCAAATCCAACTGGTTGTCGCAGGCGACGTATTTGGTTTCCCAGACGGGGTCGAATTTTTCCTTGAAAAAGCGCAAGGACTTGTAATTAGCAAACCGGGGAATGCGTTCGTAGGCCAGTTTGAGCAGATTTTCAGGCAGGTTGGCCGGGCGGTCCAGTCCCGACATGGGGACGAGGCCGAGATTACAGGTGGAATACCCTTGCGCCTGGAGGTAAAGGATCATTTTTACAAAAAGAAAATCCATCGTACCGTTCGGCGCGTCAGCCGTGCGGCGCATGAGGTCAAAATTGGCTTCCTCCGGCGATCCGCCGGGGATCAGGTTGATAAAGGCGAATATTTTGCCCTCTGCGTTTTCCAGAGTCAGCAGGGTTTGATCTTTCAGTTCATCTTCCCGGAATACACCTTGGGAAAAATTCAGTTCGGAGCGGTCCAACATTCGGAGCCAGGCATCGCTCACGGCCGAGAGTTGTTGTAATATTCTGCCGTTGAGCGGGGGCTCATAGATCTTGAACTGATACCCTTCGCGTTCCATTTTGTTGACGGTATTGCGCAGGGCTTTGCGTTCTTTGCCTTCGAGGGTGAAATCCCGGATGTTTACGCTGGCTTCCTGACCTAAAGGTAACAACACCTTACCCATATCGCGGTATATTTTTGCCGACTGCTCGGGGATGCGGTAATACACGCTGCGCAATCCCTGTTTCCGGCAAAAGCGGTCAAACCCGGCGATACTCTCGGCCATGACCTGTTCGTCAGGCGCCACGGGGTTTTCCAGGGCAAAGGCATAGCGCGTCGTATTTTTATACGCGACAAAAGAGCGACCCTCCGGCCCGAAGAAATACTTCTTGTCGGAATAGGTTTTAAAATAATCCAGCGAGGAATGGCCATACTGCCGCACGAGCTCCAGGGCGCGTTCGCGGGCCGCGGCATCGTTTTCCATATAAGGTAAAAAGGGCCGCATGATGGAATATGCGATAAACAGGAGTGTGACAGCCCCCAGGAGGTACATCATATCGAGAAATTCCCGCCCGAACAGCGTCAGCGGATGCAATCCTTCCGGATCGATCATCAGGAAAGTCTGAACGGCATAAGCAGCCGATTGCTTCCAGGTGAAATCGGCGCCGAAGTGCCGCTGGTCGAGCAGGTAAAAGCCGAGCGCTCCAAGGATCAGGGTAGTTTTGACCACCACCACGGCGGGAATCCAGCTTCGCCGGACCAGGCGCAGATCGGCGCGCACGTTGTAGTGTTCCTGTTGATAGAGGAGCGCACTGATGGCTACCAGCGCCAGGGTGGCCTCCTCATAGTCCAGCCCTTTTGCCAGGTGGCTGAACAACGACAGCAGACTGAGCCCCAGCGCCAGCCACCAGGCACTTCGCAGACCGCGAAACAGGTAAAAGGCCGTACCGAGCAGCACAAAACCTGCCGCTACGGTCAGGGCTGCCGAGGCATGCACCGCTGCGAGCGGCAGATAGTCGTACAAAACCCGTACCCGCTCCGAAAGGGAAGGCGTAAGCCCGGAAAGTATATTGATCACACCCAATGCAAACAACAAAAGGGAGGGCGTCAGGCGGACTACCAGACTGCCCGGGCGGAACAAAAATACCGGGACCGCCAGCAAAAGAATGAGCCAAAACTCGAAAAAACGAAACAGTATCGCGGTGGATACGGCAGCCAGAGGCGACAGCCCGAAATGCATCAGCACCAGGGCCAGCAAGGCTTCTACGGCGCCTACGCCGCGAAGAAAAGGAGAGGTCATTAACACGACCAGCACCGCCATGTAACCGGCAAAGGCCATGGCCCAGGAAGCTGGTTCTCCCAGTGTTTGTGCCGCCACATACACATGCAGCACCCCAACCAGTTCTACCACACACGACAGCAGTATCGCTGCGAGAAAATAACGGCCGCGGAATTGCGACCAGTCCAGCGTGTCCAATTGCGCCGTAACCGCCGGTATAAACCGCTGGCACCAGCGGTAAACCACCCCGTGCCGGGTGAAGCTGACCATACCCCAAAGCAAAGCCAGCAGGAGGGCGCTGACTGCTAAAAATGCCTCCGCCGCACCGCCCGGCAGTACGCGTTGCGCCAGAAGCCATCCAAGGGCAGGTACTACTACTACGACCATGGAGAGCAGCGCCGCGACCGAGAAGATGCCGGAGGCGGCCAGTACATCGCGCTCCCGTATCTTTTCGGTGCGCGCAACCGTACCGCTGAAAAACGCCTGGCTGGCGATAAAACCCGCAGGCAGGAACACACTGACCAGGTTGCGCTTGAGGTACAGGCGCGTCATTGTTCGCATACTGACTCGAAGGCCCAAAGCCCTGAAACTTTGCCGGTACATTTCACTGTGCAGCCAAATGTAGGCCATGGATAGCCCAACGCCAAAATACAACCAGCGGCGGTCAGCCTGACCGAGCACATCGCGCACCTGGGGCAACTGTACCCCTTCGTGACGCAGAAATTGCCACCCGATGCCCAACATGAGCACGGCCAGCAAAGCGGAGAACGCGGTTTTTATAAAATGACGGGAAAGTGCGAGTTTCATAGTACAGACCGTTTGAATACTGCAAAAGTCGGTCTGCGCAGCAGGGTAGGGCAGGGGGTTTCGGTGAACGGGAAGAATGTGTCGGTAAAAGTGTGGCTGGGATCAGAGGAGCTCGCGCTGCACTTTTGTTGTGGCGCTGCCCACTGCAGTCCGGATCTGCCCGAATGACTGCTGTAGTGCTTCCGTGTTGGCGCCTTCGGCGCATTGTTGTTCAAACCGGGCAAGTTGCCGGCCCAGGTTATGGGCGAAACCCATGTAGCCCACTGTGCTCTTCATGTTATGGGCGGCCCGCGCTGCGGCTGTAAGGTCATTGGCGGCCAATGCGCTGGAAATTGCCTCCAGATCCTTTGGCGCCTGCGCCACAAAAATATTTGCCAGTTCGCGCAGGTAGGTTGCATTGCCGCGCGTCGTTTCATGCAAATAGCCCCGGTCGATTTCCGGCTCGGCACTTCGATCGGTTTGGGGGACAAAGCGGGCGATAAGGTCAAGCAGCTCCTGTTCGCGGACAGGCTTGGCCAGGTACTCGTTCATGCCGAAACTCAGGCATTTTTCGCGTTCGCCAGGCAGCGCATGCGCGGTCATGGCCACGATCGGGATGCGGAGGCCGAGTTTCTGCCGGATTTGCCGGGTGGCTTCATACCCATCCAACTCCGGCATCTGAATATCCATCAGCACCAGATCGAAAGCATTGGGGTCTTTGCCCAGCAATTCCACCGCCTCGCGGCCATTATGGACCATGGTATAGGGGAATTTCCACTCGTCGAAAAGCAACTCAACTACCCGCCGGTTCATCGGGTTGTCCTCGGCAACGAGCAGCCGGATATCGCGTGGGACCGGCGTTTCGGTGCGTGCCGCGCTGCTTTGCGCCGGCGCTTCGGCAGGCTTCCGGTCGAAAGGCAGCAAAACAGTAAATACACTGCCTTTACCCAATTCGCTTTGCACCGAGACGCTGCCCTGCATGGCCTGAACCAGTTGCCGGACGATGGATAGCCCAAGGCCGGTCCCGCCGTAGTTGCGGGTGGTTTGTTCGTCCGACTGGGTGAAACGCTCAAAAACGCGTTCCAACTGATTTTTCGGAATGCCGATGCCCGAATCGCGCACCTCGATCCGGATCGTAATGCGTTCCTTGTCGCCGGACTCCACCGGTACGACGCTCACCAGCACGCCGCCGCGTTCGGTGAATTTGAGCGCATTGCCAATGAGATTGGCCAGGATCTGGGTCAGGCGGGTCGGATCGCCGGTCAGCTCTTCGGGAAGACCGGGAGCCAACTGGATATCGAGCGAGAGATTTTTTTGCCGGGCTTTTTCCGAAAACATCTGTTGTACGGAATGGAACAAACCACCCACTTCAAAGGGGACATGTTCCAGCACCAGCGCCCCGGCCTCGATCTTGGACAAATCGAGGATATCGTTGACCAGGGCGAGCAGGGTTTCGCCGGATACCTGGATATTGGTGGCCAGTTCGCGCTCGCGCTCCGGCAGATCGGCCCGGGCGAGCAGGTTGCCAAACCCGATAATGGCATTGAGGGGCGTGCGGATCTCGTGGCTCATATTGGCCATAAACTGTTCGCGAAGCCGGGCGGCTTCTTTTACGGCGTAGTGTTCCGTTTCCCGGGCATCGAAGATCTGCGAGCGCAAATCAAAAATGCGCATGTTGTTGCGGTAAAGCCGGTAGCAAACCATCGTCCATACCAGCAGCAGCAACAGGGTTGCCCAGCCTCGTTCGGTTTGCGTATCGCGCACTACCCCGCTTTGTTCCAGATCATTGATCAGGAAATACGCGGCGATGGCAATGCCGATGACCAGCAGGTAGATGATGGCGATCAGTCGCCGGGCGGAAAGGCGTAGTTGCGTTCGATTCTCTTCCATGTTCAAAACGTCGGGCCTGGATGATCGATGCCAAAGATAGGCAATCGGCATGTCGGCGTCCTGATGCGTGACCGGAACAAATAACTTGTGGAATATGGCCATGAAAATAGATCGAAGCGCCAGACATGCCCGGCTGTTACGGGAAAAGGGTCAGTCGTATTGTCCAAAATGTACGATTTCATCCGTAACACGGGCAGTATCGTTGCCGAAGTGGTGACCGCCGGGCAGTGTTTGCAGATGGAACGGGTCGGCCATCAGATCCTGGCACCAGTCCTTTTTCTCCTTGCTGCCAAAGAGAAAAAGTGCCGGCTTGTCCTGCAACTGTAACAGTTCCGGTTTTACGGCCCGGGCTTTTGCGGAGTTGGCGTTCATCCAGTTGTAGAAGTGAAACTTGAAATCCGCTTTTTCTTCCGGCGACAGAAGCGCGAGGTAGCTCACTTTGCCTTTCGTATCGGCGTTCATCCGGTTGTAGGCAAACGGAATGATGTTGGCGCCACAGGAGTAGCCGATGAGGATCACCTGCTGTTTCCCAAAGCGGCTGCAGCCTTGTTCGATCAGCCGGGTGATATCCGCTGCAGCCCGTTCTGGCGATTTTTGTTTCCGGAGATAATGCAGGCTGTTGATCCCCAAGACGGGAACACCCTTCGAGGCCAGCTCGGCGCTAATATGTTGGTCGAAATTGCGCCAGCCGCCGTCGCCGCTCATTAGCACGGCAAAGTAATTGCTTGGACTGCTGTTTGGATTTGGTTGAATGACGTGCAAACCGGGGATTGCGGGCAGCTCTTCGGATTGTGCCGAAACATTCCAGATCATAGTGAGGCCAAATGCCAGCCCAAGAAGGGTTCGGATGGAAATTGCGGGAAAGATGTGCCGTTTCATATCATGTCTCTTTTTAAGACAAAAAAAACACAGAGACTGGATATGGCGCCGGACTGTTCGGTGAAAGGGCTGCCCGGTTACGGTTAGACGGGAGAAAGTATCGGCGGGGAAATTCCCGGCAGGCTAAAGCAGGTTGAGGTTTTTTACTACTGCCGGGCGGTATTGCTCGCTCATGGGTACCACCTGTTTTCCGATGATGATCATAGTGCCCTCTTCAATGCGATCGACTTTGTCGGTATTGACGATATACGAGCGATGGGAGCGTACAAAGCGGGCATCGCTGAGATGCTGTTCCACGGCTTTCATGGTAGCATGTACGGTGTGTTTTTTCCCGCTGTCGGTCACAAACTGCACATAATCCACCAGCGCCTGTACGTAGAGGATCTCGTCGAAGCGGACTTTGATCAGCGCCCCGCCGGCGCGCACAAAAAGATAGTCTTTCTCAGTGCTTTTTTCCACTGTGTTGTGGCGGCTTTCCCAAAGCTCGCGGGCCTTTTGGACGGCCGCCAGGAAGCGGGGCATGGTCACGGGTTTGACGATATAATCCGCGACGTTCAGCGCATAGGCTTCGGCAGCGTATTCTGCTTTGGAGGTGACCAGGATCACGATCGGGTGGGAGGGCAGGTTCTGAAGCAGTTCCAGTCCGCTCATTTCGGGCATTTCCACGTCGAGCAGCAACAGGTCAACCGCTTTGTTCTGCAGTAAATTAAATGCCTCGAGCGCGGAGGCGCACTCGCCCGCAAGGGTCAGGCCTTCGACTCCCGATGCCAGCTGGCGCAGCACCGCCCGGGCCATAGGGTTGTCGTCGATGATCAGATAGTTCATACGGAAGGTAAAAATAGAAAAAACGGAACAAAGGACTTGTGCTAAATCCGTTCCTTACAGGTGCTCCGTGGAAAAAATGGCCGCGGCAACTCTGGGGGCATCGTTGTTGTAGTGGTGCGAACCGGGTATTTTGGCAAAACGGACCTGCGCGCAGTTCTTCAATGCTGTTTCCATTTCACCCTCTTCCTGCTCACCGCGTACGCATAACACCTTGGTATTGCGTACGCTGCGCACTTCGGCCACGACATCGTAAGGCCCGCCGCCCCGACCCAGCATGCCCGCTACGTGAATTTCAAAATCCCCTTTGGTGTCCGGCGAAAGCAACACCATGGCCTGCTCCTTTTCTTGCAACCCGGCCGGCAGGCGGTTGTGTATGAATGGGGCTACATTGGCGCCGAAACTGTATCCGACCAGAATAAATTTTGACTTGTCCCAGGCTTGCAGGTATTGCCGGATGACGGGCTCGAGCTCCGCTGTCGCTTGTTCCGGTGTCTTGCGTTTCCAAAAATAAGCCTGGCTGTTGAGCCCTACGGTCGGGATATGCCGGGCTGCCAGTTGGTTGCAGATTTGTTGATCGAAGCCGGTCCAGCCGCCGTCTCCGCTGATAAAAAGGACCATTGGCATACTGCTGTCCCTGGTAGCCCCGGTAAAGTTGAGCGGAAGGCCTGCCGGGGCCAAACTGCCGGCACCGGCCATTGCCACCGGGATTTTCTTGCCGCCATTGGGGAGCACGAAGCCTGTGGAGCGGTCGGTTTCGGCCAAAATTCGGGCAAAGGCCTGTTTAAAAGCCGGCAACCAGTTTTTCGTTACCCGGAACCCATGCCCAACTTTGGGCAGTTGCTGTACCCTGACATTTTGTATTCCCTGGAAAAAGTCAACGGTTTTGCGACACGGACAATCCTGGTCCACCTCGCCTTGCAAGACCTCCAGGGGGGCTACCGGAGCAGCCTGATCGGTAAAACAGAATCCCCGTCCTTTTTTGACCCGCGACATGGTGAGTTTACCGGAGCCTTCGCACAAGGGTTTGTTCAATTCGATGTCGGGGCAAAAACCCAGGGCAATGCCGCCCCGGAAGGTACCGGCAGGCGCCTGGCAGAGCAAGGCATAGGTCAGGGTCGCCCCGGAGGAATAACCAGCCAGGACCGGCTTGTGGTAATCGGCAAGTTGGAGTTCTTTCTGAACAAACTCGCTGAGGTTTTCCATATCGCCGGCCGGGTAAAGGCATTGCTCCGCTTCCTTTTGCAGTTTTTGGTAGTATTTTACGATATCGATACCCACTACCAGCGTCTGCCCGTCCTGCGCCAGTGTTTTGGCCATATCGACCACGCCGAGGTTCCAGCCGCCGTCGCCGCTGAGGAAGAGCACCAGGGCATTGGGGTCCTTGCTGTTCCCATACAAGTTTACCGTGCCAACGGCGGGATAGTGCAGGGTTTGTACCGGCACATCATCCGGCGACACAAACGGCGCGCGCGGTAAAGGCGCCAGCGGATACAGATCGGCCGGATTCGGCCGTACAGGCGAATTCCGGAGTGCAAAGTCTGTCAGGCAAGCGAACAGCAGGGCCAGGGTGGCTGCGGTGGTCAGGAGCACCTTTTTCATAATTGCTGCATCCGGTTTAGGCGATGGATGCAGGACAATAATCGGCCCAATCGCGCGAAATTTTCCAGGCGTTTCGGTAAACCGGGGGAATGTGTCGGTCAATCCCCGGCGGGCCTTACGCCCCAAAGAGTTTTGCCACCAAAAACGCTGCTGCTGCTGCTGCTGCGCCGATGAGCGCAACCTTGATTGCGCCGCTGAAGGGAGGCTGGCCGGTCACTTTGCTTTTGAAGTACCCGAAAACAAGCAGGCAGAGCACGGTAGCCAGCGCGGATATCTTCAGCCCGTCCAGCGGGGTCTCGGTGAAAAAATAGGGGATCAGCGGAATGATGCCGCCCAGGATGTACGAGCCCCCAATGGTGAGTGCGCTTTGGGTAGCCCGGCGTGGGTCGGGGGCTTCAAGGCCCAGTTCGAATTTCATCATAAACTGCACCCATTTGTCCCGGTCTTTGGCGAGCTCGTCGGCTACCAGATGCTGGCTTGCCTCGCTGAGTCCGTATTCGGCAAATACCTGGCGGACCTCCTCTTTTTCGTGCTCCGGCACCCGGTCAACTTCGTCATATTCGCGCTTCAATTCAGCCTGGTAGTGGTCGAGTTCGGTGCGGCCGGCCAGGTAGCCGCCAAGGCCCATGGCAATAGAGCCGGCGATCACTTCGGCGATGCCGGCGGTGGTGACAATGTCGTTGCTGGCTACCGCGCTGCTGATGCCCGCCGCCAGGGCGAAGGGAACCGTGAGGCCATCGGACATGCCGATAACGATGTCGGTAATAAAATCCGAACTGCGGAGGTGCTGTTCGTGGTGGAGGTGCATATCGCTTCTGGACATAGGATGGTATTATGTTTCTTTTTTTCGCGCAAACGATTCCCGCAGCATCGAGAGGTTGGCAATGATAAAGATGGTGAAAAAGAAGGAAATGATGAGTTCGGAAAAGACAAAGGTCCGGGCGCTAGCGGTATTGGGGATGATGTCGCCCAGCCCGGCAGTGGTAAAGTTGGTTACGCTGAAATAGAAAAAGGTGATAAAGTCGTCCAGCAGATCCGGTTTGGCCGGTAGCCCCCGAAAGGCATCGGGCCGGATCTGGTACAGACAGTAGAAGTCGATGGCATAGGAAAAGATAAACAGCACCACACTGATGCCGATAAAAGCCATGAATTCGTGGAAATAAAACTCGTGTTCCGTACTTTCGCGAATACGCCGCACGACAAAGTGCAGGAACCAGATCGATTTCAGGATGCTGACCACCGCCAGCACGATCTCGCGGGCCATTGGTACGGCCATTTCATAAAAATCGAGAAAAAAGACCATCACCCCGGCCGAGAGGACAACGATAAAAGGCCAGGCTTCCTGCATGTGGTTGATGTGCACTCTTTTCAGCATAATGGCATGCGGGTTCCCCGCGTTTCGGACGATGTGACCTGGGCCGTTTGGGTGCAAAATACGACACTCCGCTGCGAGTTTTAAAGAAAAAAACGCGTCCTCCTATTCACAAAAAACAAGGATACTGGCATACGCTGCCACGCGAAAAAAGCCCGCAACCTTTTCGGCCGCAGGCTTCAATACGTTTCGGACGTGCCACCAAGCACACCAGTGTTACTATGAAAACATTCTTTTTAACCAGTGACCGCGGGAGGGATCGAACGCTCCGTCACCCTGGTAAAGCGCCAGGTTCTCTGCCACTGAGCTACACGGTCGGGGAAAGGGAAGATGGCGCCTGCGGTCACTTTTGCGGAACATAGATCTTTGGAATGGCCCCTCCGGGTTTGCTCACTTCAAGGGTGCGCCGCAGCACTTCTTCCTCTATTTGTATGGGGGAAAACAACAGCACGGCAAGCACTGCCTGGTGCAGGGTATCGGCGGGTACTGTATTCCCGCTTGCCAGTTGCTTTTGCAGTTGTTCCAGGTTTTCGAATGCTTTACGGGCTTTTTCGGGCACTTTTCCGCCCAATTCCTCCCGCAAGGCAGCCATGCCGGCGCCTATGTTTCCGGATGCCTGTTGCAGGTTTCCATCGCTTAGGTGCTGTTCGGCAGCCGCGAGCATATCCATGCTTTTTGGTGTGGATGTCACGCCCGCAACTTCATTTATTTCTTTTACCGATTCGCCGTCGGGATGGGCTGCATTTCGCGCACTATCCTGGGTATTCTGTTTACAGGATGCCAGGCTGAACAAGCCAATGAATGCCGGAAAAATAATCAGATATCGCATGATGCCAGGTGTTGTTTTTTTGATTGTACAAAGATGGCTGGTTGTAAGCTATCCAATGCAATTCATTCGGGAAACGGGGTTAAAAGGGCGGCTAAAGCCGGGAAAGTGTCGGTAAAAGGCGGCCACTTCCCCGGCAGATATTTAACTCAAGTTATCTAGTCCTTCTCTTCCGAGAGCAGCTTGCCGCTGGCATCAAACAGCATGTCTTTGCGCTTCACTTCGGCCTCATAGACCGTGGAACCGTCGGCGCGCGTGATCTTCGCAGCCTCCTTGACCTTTTTGCCTTTTAAAGCGGCCTGGACCGCTGCGGGCAGATCGGCAACGCTTATTTCCGTTTCTGTTTCGAGCCATTGGCCTGCGGCACTGAAATTGGCGGACAATTCCGTATCGCCCTGTTCAAATTCGGCTTCCCAGTCGCCATTCTTTTCCAGGCTCCATTTGAGCTCCTTCACGTTCGAAAATTTTTGATTGAAGGCAGTTACGACCGCTTGGGGAGGGTTCTTTTGTGCGCAAGCCATCATGCCCGTTCCAAGAAGGAGCGTAAGCAGAAAAAATACCTTTTTCATGTTTTACTGTTGTTAGAATGATGAGTTAGCACAAAGATGGCGCGCGAATTGGGAGACATTTTGGATTGTGCATAAATGTTGCGGGCTTACTTGGCATACCCCGCTTGTATCCAGCAATTGATGGTTTCAATTTCAGCCTGTGAAAGCG
>CAYVDV010000087.1:0-14322 GCA_964450465.1 uncultured Saprospiraceae bacterium | reverse complement strand
ACCACCACGTTGATGCGCTGGTTGAGTTGCAGCACTTCGCTCGGGTGGCCGATACGGCCCCAGCTGATATCGGTGATGTACAACAGACCGTCGACACCGCCCAGATCGAGAAATGCACCGAAATCGGTGATGTTCTTGACGATACCTTCGAGCACCTGGCCTTTTTCGAGGCTGGCGAGAATCTGTTCGCGCTGTTCGGCCAGATCGCTTTCGATGAGGGCCTTGTGGCTGACCACGGCATTTTTGATCTGCTCGTTGATCTTGACCACTTTAAACTCCATCATCTTATTGACGTACTGGTCGTAGTCGATCACGGGTTTGATGTCGATTTGCGAACCCGGGAGGAAGGTTTCCAGGCCGCCGCAGTCGACGATCAGACCGCCTTTGGTTTTGCTGATGACCGTACCGCTGATGATCGTGCCGTTTTTAAACGAGTCCACGATGCTTTCCCAGGCGCGCAGGATCTTGGCTTTTTTCCGGGACAGGCCAAGTTGGCCCTGGCTGTCTTCCTGGCTTTCCACGTACACTTCCACTTCATCGCCCTGTTTCAGTTCGGGCATGTCGCGGAATTCGTTGAGGGAAACCAGACCGTCGCTTTTGTAGTTGATGTCCAGTACGACGTCGCCGCTGCTAATGGCGCTTACTTTACCGCGAATGATCTCATTTTCGGCAACGTGGCTCAGCGTTTTGTCGTATTGCGACAGGAGGTCGCTGCGCTCTGCATCGGAATAGGCAATGGCGCCGCGCTTGTCCATGTTCCAGTTAAAGTCGTCGTGTGCGCCGCCGGCTGCGATGGGCTCCGGTTCGGGCAGTTCCACGTCTTCTTCTTCTTCCTCTTCTTCGACATCTTCTTCGGCTACAGCCGTAGCGATTTCTTCTTCTTCTTCAATCTCTTCCGTTTCTTCTTCCTCCTCCGGAGTTTCTTCTGTTGCAACGGCCACCGGTTCGGCTTCTTCTGCTACGGGAGCTTCTTCCGGCGTTTCGGCTACAGCCTCCACTGCAGGCGCAACTTCTACGGGTGTCTCTTCCGGCGTTTCAACTTCGGCTTCCACAACCGGAGCGGCTTCTTCCTCCGCAACGGGCACTTCTGCTTCTGCTTCCGGAGTGGTTTCTGCTGCGGCGTCTTCCACTACGGGAGCCGTCTCTTCAGCAGGCGTTTGGTTTTCCTCCTGTTCGGGGGTGATTTCTTTTTCGTCGTCGAGTAACATAATTGAAAACGGTTGATTCTGAGGCTTTTTAAAATGTTTAATATGCTTGCCGGCTTCACTTTGGGGCGAAACCGTTACCCCTTTTTCAGGATGGATGCGACATGTACGGAAAATGGTATTGGATACCCCGTAAAAGGCACATTCAGCCCCTGCGCTCGAAAGCGGGCGCGAAGGTAACTCCTTTTATCGAGGTAGCCAAGCTCTTGCGAATTGAAAATCAGCAAACAGATCAATCTTTGGGTTGCACAGCTGCCGTTTCTGCAGCCAGCGCCTCGGCTTCTTCTTTTTTCAGCCGGTTTTGCTCGCGGCGGGCGCGTTCTTCCGTCTCGATCTTGTCGTAGGCTTTGATAATCTCTTTGACCAGGCGGTGGCGCACCACATCTTCAGCGCTGAGGTTGATCACGGAGATCCCGGCCACGCCATCAAGGATATCCATAGCCTGACGGAGGCCGGATTTTTGGTGGCCGGGAAGGTCAATCTGGCTCAGATCGCCGGTAATGATACACTTGGCATTGGGCCCCAGGCGGGTGAGGAACATTTTCAGCTGCAGCGGGGTGGCGTTTTGCGCCTCATCGAGAATGATATACGCATTGTCGAGCGTACGGCCGCGCATGAAGGCCAGCGGGGCGATCTCAATCACGCGGTTGTCCATGAAAAACTGAAGTTTGTCCATGGGCAGCATATCGTCGAGGGCATCGTACAGCGGGCGCAGGTAGGGATCGACTTTTTCCTTGAGGTCGCCGGGCAGAAAGCCCAGGTTTTCACCGGCTTCGACGGCAGGTCGGGTCAGGACGATCTTTTTAATGAGTTTATTCTTCAGGGCCCGCACGGCGATCGCCACGGCGGTATAGGTTTTACCCGTACCGGCAGGGCCGATGGCAAATACGATGTCGCTGGTTTCACAAACCTCTACCAGCCGCTTCTGATTGCGCGTTTTGGCTTTAATCGGCCGGCCGTCCCGGCCAAACAGGATGGTATTGCTGCTATCGCCGTTGACGGGAATACGGACTTCGAAGGGGTTTTCCCCGCCAAGCAGGTCCGTTACGGTTTGTGCCGGCAATTCCTGATGCTCGCGCAGATAGCGGACCATCTGTTCGAATTTGGCTTTGGCGGATTGGGTAAATTTCTTTTCGCCGGAGATCTTCAGGCTGTTGCCACGCGAAGTGATGGTGACATCGGGGAAGGCTTTGCGCAAAAGGTTTAATTTTGCGTTGTTCTCGCCGTAGAGTTCAACAGGATCAACGCCCTCGACTGTGAGAATGATTTCGCTCAAATTTTAGTTCCAGTTTTAACAGCAGCGGGAGGTGGCGGCGCCTGGCGGGTTTATTTTAAATGCGACGGCAAACCACGCCTCCATGCTTCTAAATATCGTTATTTTGTGTCCCGCTTTTCGCCTACAAAAGTAACGCGAAAACGGGTACCTCAACAAGATTTTATTCAGGAAAGTTCGATGGCACAAACGCCCGTTATTACGCTTACCACCGATTTTGGCGCTCAGGACTATTATGCCGGCGCGCTGAAAGGCGCTTTGCTGCGCCAATGCCCAACGGCACGGCTGATCGATATCTCTCACGCTGTCAAGGCGTTCGATATCGTACAGGCGGCCTTTGTCGTCCAAAATGCCTACCCCGAATTTCCGGAAGGCGCCATTCATTTAATTGGTGTAAATTGTGTGTACAGCCGCGATTTTCGCTTTGTCGCCGCAAGGCGAAACGGTCATTATTTCATTGCGCCCGACAACGGCGTGCTGACGCTCCTGTTCGACGAACTGCCGGAAAGCGATGTGCGCGCGCTGCCGGCGCAGGAACAAGCGCTGTTTCCGGTAAAACACGCCTTCGCCACCGCAGCGGCACATCTGGGCAATGGATTGCCCTTCGAAGACCTCGGCGAGCCGGCAGGCCCGCTCCTGCAACGCATCAGCCTGCAACCGGTCATTACACCCGCCCGAATCCGCGGAACCGTCATCCACATCGACAATTTTGAAAACGCCATTGTGAATATTCGGCGGGAAACGTTTGAAAGAATCGTGCAGGATCGCCCATTCTCGCTGTTTTTTAAGCGAAACGACCCGATCTCCCAATTGTGCCACAATTATTCCGATGTGCCTGTCGGCGAGCCGCTTTGCCTGTTCAACAGCGCGGGATTTCTCGAAATCGCGGTGAACATGGGCCGGGCCGCCACCCTGCTCGGGCTTAAACCGGAAGATGTGGTGGAGGTGCTGACCGAGGGCTAAAAAACCTCAATAAATCAGCCCGATCCGTTCCCGGATCACGTCCAGTGTTTCCACCAGATCAAGGGTAAAATCGAGCGGAACGAGGTCGCTTTCGAGGCGCCCCTGCCGGAGGCATTCCATGACATGGGCTGCCTCAAAATGATATCCCCAGCCTTCATAGAGGAAGTCCATATCCCGGCTGGATTGTGTATTGCCGTCGTATTCCGACACCGTCACTTTTTGCGAATGATGCCAGCGGGGGTGCAGATAAATGGTACCTTCGGTGCCGTACAGCCAGGCCTCGATAGGGGTAGTGGCTGCTACTGTGGAATGCCCGATGCCCAGTTTTTTGTTGTGGTAATTAAAGGCAAATGCGCAGGATTCGTCAACTTCGGTCGTGGTATAGGTTGCCGCAGCGTGAATGTCTTCGGGCAACGGTTTGCCCAGCACAAACAAAGACAACAGGGCCGGGTAGATCCCGATATCCAGCAGGGATCCGCCGCCAAGGGCTTTGTTGAAAACACGCGAATTCGGGTCGAAGGGCATGTGATAGCCAAAGTCGGCTTTGACGGTGTGGATCTCTCCGATCTCCCCCTGTGCCGCCAGCGCCAGCGCATAATCGACAGCCGGTATGAAGCGCGTCCACAGTGCCTCCATCAGGAACGTGCGGTGGCGATGCGCCGTGCCAATCATGTGCACGGCCTCCTGCCGGTTCATGGCAAAGGGTTTTTCGCACAGCACGGGAATACCGTGCTCCAGGCAGAGCAGGGTATTTTCGCAGTGCAGAACATGCGGGGTGGCCACATACACTACGTCCAGATCGGGACATTGCACAATGGCCTCATAGCTTCCGTAGGCGTGGGGCGCGTCGTAGTGTTGGGCAAATTCACGGGCGCGCTCCAGCGATGTAGAGGCCACGGCGTGCAAGCGGGCATTGGGCACCAGGCGCAGGTCATCGGCAAACTTCCGGGCGATCCGGCCCAGGCCAATGATGCCCCATCGAATTGTATCAGCCATGCTGGTTTTTGCACAAAAATACGGAATCATCGATGATTTTTGCAGACAGCATTACCCGGCGGGCCGGGCTACCCGGAAACCCAGGTTGCAGTCGCGCCCATCTGCAAAGCGGCTGCTCCGGTTGCTGATGCGGCAGTGCCGGGGGTTGTTGCTCCAGGAGCCGCCCCGGACCGAACGTTGGCCGGGAGCGTATTCGTCCTGGCACCATTCCCAAACGTTGCCTGAGCAATCAAAAAGGCCGAGTGCATTGGCTTTTTTTTGCCCCACGGGATGCGCGCTCTTCCGTGCATTTCCGGAATACCAGCCAGCTTCGGCCAGATTTTCGCTACCGGAAAAGGGGAATTTAATTTGCGTCTTTCCACCTGCAGCTGCGTACTCCCATTCTGCCTCGGAGGGAAGCCGGTATCCGTTGGCGGAAGTATCGACGGCCACCGAATCGCCGGAAAAATTATAGACCTGTCGGAGTTGCTCTCTGTCACTAAGCCAGTTGCAATAGTGCAGAGCATCATTCCAACTGACATGCACCACCGGGTACGGAAGCATGGTGTCCCGTAAATCGCCTTTTTCATCGTGCCGCCAGTTAATACCGGACTGCCTGGCCCATCCGAGATTGGTCCAGATATAACTTCCGCCGCCGCGTTCGGCATCGGTACGGTAGCCGGTAGCTACAACGAAATCCCGAAACTGCGCCAGGGTCACTTCCATTTTACCGATATAAAAATCTTCCAGTTGTACGCGGCGCTCCGGCCGCTCGTCGGCATCGCCCAGAGAATCGCCCATCCAAAAGTCGCCACCTTGAACGAGCTGCATATCCGGGGGCTGCCCCGGAAGAGGCGTAAGGCTCGTCCACGCTGAAAAAAGTAATCCTGTCCAAAAGAGCTTTCGCATAAACGGGAAAATTGTTGGGGTCTGCGCCTGCAAAGTAAAAGGCCCGATCCTTGTTTTTTTAGTTTATTTGCACCTGCTCCTGCCCGGATGAGTTGTTCCCGTTTGCACGTACATACCTGTTTTGTGTTATGATGTCGCCATTTTTCAGATCTTTTGTTCGTTGGCTCCGGTTCTTTTTGCCATTTTTAATCCTGACAGGCGTATTTCCCGCCTGTTTTAAATCCGATCATCCGCCGCGCATTCTTGTTTTTTCCAAAACGGCGGGATACCGTCATGCCAGCATCCCTGCCGGTGTGGCCGCACTCCGGCAGTTGTGCCGGGAAAACGGCATGCTGATGGATACGACGGAAGACGCCGCGGCCTTCGAGGAAAAAAATCTGTGCCGGTACGCCGCCGTGGTCTTTCTGAGCACCACCGGCGATGTACTGGACCCCGCGCAGGAAACGGCCTTTGAGCGCTACATCCAGGCCGGCGGCGGGTATGTGGGGATCCATGCCGCCAGCGATACGGAATACAGCTGGGGCTGGTACGGCAAGCTGGTGGGCGGGTATTTCGACAGTCATCCGGAAATCCAGGATGCGACCTTACTGGTTCAGAACCACCAACACCCCGCCACCCGGCATCTCGGCGATACCTGGCAACGCCACGACGAGTGGTACAACCTGCGCGACCTGAACCCGCAGGTGAATATTCTCCTGAAAATTGACGAAAAAAGCTACCAGGGCGGCAAAATGGGCGAGCACCACCCCATGTCCTGGTACCATGAATACGACGGCGGCCGGGCGTTTTACACCGCGCTGGGACACACGGAAGCGTCTTTCTCAGAGCCTGATTTCCTGAAACATATTTTGGGCGGCATTCAATACGCCGTTGGCCAAAACAAACGCCTCAACTACAAGCTGTGTCGCACGGCAGTCCTGCCCGATCCCACGCGCTTTGTCAAGACGGTGCTGGCCAGTGAGCTGAACGAGCCCATGGAACTCGATATGTTTCCCGACGGGAAAATCATTTTTATCGAACGGCGCGGCGCGATCAAACTGTTCCATCCGAATACCGGCCTGATCAGCATTGCCTACAAACTGCCGGTCTACGACAAGCAGGAGGACGGGCTCCTGGGTCTCGCCCTCGACCCGCATTGGGAGCAAAACCACTGGATCTATCTCTATTACTCCCCTCCGGGCGACAAACCCGTCAACAATCTTTCGCGTTTCCGTTTTGTCGATGATACCCTCGACCGGGCCTCGGAGATCGTGCTGCTGGAAGTTCCCGTGCAGCGCGAAGAATGCTGCCACGCCGGCGGCAGCCTTGAATTCGACGGCGAGGGCAATCTCTATCTCTCTACGGGCGATAATACCAATCCCTTTGCCTCCAGCGGATACGACCCGATCGACGAGCGTCCCGGCCGCAGCGCCTGGGATGCCCAGAAATCGTCGGCCAATTCCAACGACCTGCGCGGCAAGATACTCCGGATAAAACCCCTGCCGGATGGGACGTATGTGTGCCCGGAAGGGAATTTGCCTGGCGCCTGGCCTGCCCCTGCCCCCCCAAAGGGGGGGAGTGCGTCAGAAGGGTTCTCTCCGGGAAATGGAGCAGAGTCCTCCAATGTGCAACCCATCTCTCAAAGCACCCCTGAAACGCACTCCCCCCCTACTGGGGGGGCTGGGCGGGGGCCTATCTACATCATGGGTTGCCGCAACCCCTTCCGTATCTCGCTCGACAATCGCCGCCGGCTCCTGTTCTGGGGGGATGTGGGACCGGACGCCGGCGAGCCTGACACGGCCCGCGGGCCTGCCGGGCAGGATGAGGTGAATCGCGCGAGGGCCGCCGGATTTTTCGGTTGGCCCTATTTTGTGGGCAACAACAAACCCTACCGCGATTACGATTTTAAAACAAAACAGAATGGCCCCGCTTTCGATCCCGGGCGGCCACAAAACGACTCACCCAACAACACCGGAGTCCGGGAACTGCCGCCTGCCCAGCCCGCCATGATCTGGTATGGATACGGCAATTCGGAAGAGTTTCCCCTGCTGGGCAACGGCAGCCGCAGTGCCATGGCTGGCCCGGTGTACTACTGCGACGAATACCCGGCCGAAACCCGGCTGCCCGACTCCTACGACGGCAAACTCATTATCTATGAATGGATGCGCGGCTGGATGATGGCCGTCACACTTGATTCCCTGGGCAATTTCAGCCGCATGGAACCCTTCGCCGAAAATCTGCGCTTTTCGCGGCCAATGGACATGATCGTGGATAAAAAGGGATCCATCTGGGTGCTCGAATACGGCAAACAATGGTTCGCTTCCAACCCCGACGCCCGGCTGAGCCGTATCGATTATGTGCGGGGCAACCGCCCGCCGGCGGCTGCGCTGCGCTCCGACAAACTGGCCGGCGCAGCGCCCTGCACCGTGCTGTTTTCCGCTGCCGATACCCGCGACTATGACGGCGACCAGCTGCGCTACGAAATGGACTTCGGCGACGGAAGCCCCATGCTGACCATAGCCACCAACAAAACGATCCTGGCCGAAGCCGGCCTGCGCAAACCCGGCGACAAAAAAGGTTCCGCACCCGTTGACAGTATCCGGCACATCTTTGCCCGGGCCGGCAACTACGAAGTTACCCTGACGGTGACCGACCCCCATGGCGCTTCGGCAAGCGTCCGCCAAAAGATCGCCGTCGGCAACGAACCACCCACAGTCTTCTGGGACTTAGAGGGAAAGAACCGGAGTTTTTACGAACCCGGTGAAATACTCCACTACAGTCTGCACGTCGACGACCCCGAAGACGGCTCTCTGGACAACGGCACTATTCCACCGGAGGCCGTGGCCGCATCGATCGATTATCTCGAGACCGGTTTTGATATCACTCAGATTGCCCAGGGGCATCAGGCTGCCGAGACAGTGGCCGAATATGCCCGGGGAAAGATTCTGATAGACCGCTCCGACTGCACGGCCTGTCATGCAGTGGACCGTACGGTGAACGGCCCCGCGTTTCAGGCGGTTGCCGAGCGGTACCGCAAAAACGAAATTGCAGTGCGCGACCTGACCCGCAAAGTCATCAAAGGCGGCGCCGGCAACTGGGGGGAGACGGTTATGAGCGCCCACCCGCAACTCAGCGAAGCCGATGCCGGCGAGATGATCCGATGGATCCTTTCCCTTGCCAAGCCGCCAAAGCCCAAAGAAACGATCCCGCTCAAAGGAGAGTATGCCCTTAAAGCCCCGCGGGCCAAAGCGGGCAAGAAAAAAACTGCGCCCGGCGCTTATATACTCAAGGCGAGCTACCGCGACCGGGGCAGCCGCGCGCAGGCGCCGCTCACTGGCGCCGAAACGATCGCCCTCCGGCCGGCGTTTCAGCAAGCCGAGCAGGCCGACAGTACTTCCAGGGAGGTGAGGACCTACCGGCCTTTCGATGGCGATACCGTGGTGCTGAACGAACTGAAGCACAACAGTTTTTTTATGTTCCGGCATTGCGACCTGCGCGGCATCTATTCCGTCGCAATCAACGTCGGTTCGGGCGATGCGCGCTACCCGGCGGAAGGCGGTCGCATCGAATTGCGGGTGGGCAGCCCGGAGGGGCGCAAGGCAGGCGCCGTGACAGTGCCCAAAGGCAAGGGTGGCAACCAAACATTTACGCTGGTTACACTGGAAATCGATCAGGCGGTCTGGCCCAGGGACGGCTCCTATTGCGATCTTTATTTTGTGCTGAAAAACGAAAACTATCCCTCAAAAATCGTCGCACCGGTAGATTGGATACGTTTTAACCTCTAGTGCGTAATCCAGCCGTCATTTTTTTAAAAAGCCCGGCGCTCGACTTGTTTTTTTACCGGACTACTGCAAAAACGGTACGCTTTTCGCATAGGCTGAACAAAACACTTCCTATGCGATTCTTTACCCATACCACCGTAGTATTGATTGGTCTGCTGACCAGCGCGGTCCTGCTGCTGCATTGCGATTCCGGCAGCGACAAGCCCCGCGTCCTGATTTTCAACAAGTCGGAGTTTTACGTACACGAATGCATGCCTGCCGCTGTAAAGGCGTTGGAACAGATCTGCCGCGACAACAACTGGAAAGCAGACGTGACCGACGATGCGGAAGTATTTACCGAAAAAGAACTGCGCCGCTACGCCGCCGTGGTATTTCTGAATACAGCCGGCGACGTACTGAACCCCACGCAGGAAATTGAATTCGAGCGCTATATCCAGGCCGGCGGCGGTTTTGTCGGCATACACACGGCCCTCGATACCGAACATAACTGGAAATGGTACGGACAGTTGGTAGGCGGCCTGTTTGACGGCATGACCGAGGTGCAAACTGCCACTATCCAGGTCCAAAACCGCGAGCATCCGGCAACCAAACATTTGGGCGAAACCTGGTCGCACCGCGACGAATGGTTCAACGTGCGCAACCTCAGCCCCGATGTGCAAGTCTTGCTCCGCGTGGACGAGTCCACCTTCCAGGGGGGTAAAATGGGCGCTTATCACCCGGTTTCCTGGTACCACGAATACGACGGCGGGCGGGCCTTTTTCACCGCCTTGGGCCACACGACCGAATCCTACAGCGATCCCGACTTTCTGAAACACCTGCAGGGCGGCCTGCAGTATGCTATCGGCAACAACCGCGAACCCCTGGTATTCAAAGCGCTCCGCGTGACGGAAAAACCCAACACCGTCGGTTTTGTCAAAACATCCCTGCTGTGCGACTTGTACGAACCCATGCAGTTTGAAATGCTGCCCGATGGCAGGATTTTGTTCATCGAACGCCGGGGCAGCGTCAAGTTATTCGATCCGGCAACCAGGAATGTGCGCCTCGTGGGGGAATTCTCCGTTTATATCCAGAACGAGGAAGGGCTGCTGGGCATGACCCTCGATCCAAACTGGGAACAAAACCACTGGATCTACCTCTATTATTCGCCGGAAGGCGACGACAAAAGTGCGCTCCAGCTTTCTCGTTTTGTATTTAAAGACGATTCGCTGTACCGCAACTCCGAAAAAGTACTGCTGGAGGTGGTCACCGACCGCACCGTACACAACTTCCACGCCGGCGGTTGTCTGGAATTTGACGCCGAAGGCTACCTGTATCTGTCCACCGGCGACAACACCGACCACTACGGCGACGGCTATACCTCCATCGACGAGCGCCCGGGCAAAAGCCAGTACGATTCCCAAAAATCAGCCGCCAACTCCATGGACCTGCGGGGCAAATTCCTGCGGATCAAGCCCATGCCCGACGGCTCTTATATTTGTCCGGCCGGCAACCTGTTCACCGACCAGGATGTGGTAGTGATACCGGGCATGCAGGACTACCTGAACGACCCGCTCTGGCAACCCATCCTGCAGCCGAATGCAGCCAGGCCGGTGGTCAGTATTTCCGCCGATTTCGCGACGCGGGGCGGCCAGACCCATGTGGGCAAGGGGCGTCCGGAGATCTATGTGATGGGCGTCCGCAATCCCTTCCGCTTTACCATCGACAACCGCCGCAAGCTGCTGATCTGGGGCGAGCCCGGCCCCGATGCCGGCGTAGCCGACAGCACCCGCGGACCGGAAGGTTACGACGAGGTGAATATTGCCCGGACCGCCGGTTTTTACGGCTGGCCGTATTTCATCGGACCCAATAAGCCCTACCGCGATTTCGATTTTGCTACGGAAAAACCACGCGGCTGGTTCGACCCGAACCATGTGATCAACGACTCGCCCAACAACACCGGCGACCCCAATCTGCCTCCGGCCCGGCCACCTATAGTCTGGTATCCGTTCAAAAGTTCGACGGAATTCCCGCTCGTCCAAAACGGCACCCGCTGCGCCATGGGCGGACCGGTGTACTACTGCGACCAGTATCCTGCCGAAACCCGTTTCCCGGACAAATACGATGGCAAGGTCATTATCTATGAATGGATGCGCAACTGGATGCTCGCTGTCGGCATCGACTCCCTGGACCGCTTCAGCAGTATGGATCCGCTGGCTCCATCGATACGCCTGGCCCGGCCTATCGATATGCTGATCGATAAAAACGGCTCCCTTTGGGTGCTTGAATACGGCACGGAATGGTATTCCTCCAACCCGGATGCCTGTCTGAGCCGGATTGACTATATCCCGGGTGATGGCGCCGACGCCGACCTGGCCCTGGCGCCCGTCAATGCCGCGCCTACCGTAAACTGGAATTTTGGCAACCAAAACCGCAGTTTCTACCAACCGGGCGAAACCGTGCAATACCAGATACAGGTGTCCGACCCGGAAGACGGATCGCTTGCCGACGGCCGGATTCAGCCTTCCGACGTACTGGTACACATGGATTACCTCGAAGCCGGCGTGCCGCTCAGCCAGCTGGCCCAACGTATAAAGCCCAAACCCGTTCCTTTTGAAAAAGGCAAAGCACTTGTAAACGCTTCCGACTGCCAGTCCTGCCACGCCGTGGAGCGCAAGGTCAACGGACCGGCCTATCTGGACATCGCCAAGCGCTACAAGGGGGATAAATCGGCGCCCCGCACACTGGCGGAAAAAATCATCAAAGGCGGTTTGGGCGTATGGGGTGAAACGGCCATGAGCGCGCACCCGCAGCTCGCGCCCAAAGACGTGAACGACATGGTGCGCTGGATCCTTTCGCTCACCGAGCTCGAAGCGCCCCAAATGCAGGGAACTTACCCATTGAATTTGCCGGCGGCAAAATCGGGCAGCACAGCGCCCGGCACCTTCGTATTCCACGCTGCTTATACCGACCGCGGCGGGCCCAACCTGCCGGCGCAACAGGGCAGCCAGACCATCGCCCTGCGCCCGGCTTTCCAGCAGGCCGAACAGGCCGACAGCCTGTCGAAAGGCATGCGCACGTACAAGCGGCCGTTGAACGCAAACACCACAACGATTGTAGAATTTAAAGACCAGAGTTCCCTGGTGTATAAAAATATAGATCTTCGCGGGATCAGCTCGGTGAGCCTGGCCGTGGACGTATCGGCGGCGAACAAACATACGGGCGGCGGCCAGATCGAGTTGCGGCTCGATGCACCGGATGGCCCGCTGGCCGGCTCGGTCGCAATTCCACCCCCCAGCGCTGCCGGCGGGCTCAGCGAAGCGGTACTCAAGGTCGGCAAAGCGCCCTCCGACGGGTCCCTGCACGATGTATATTTCCTCGTAAAAAACGCAGCAGCAGGCGATAAACCAGTCATGGGCATAGACTGGCTGCGGTTTAACTTTTAAAAAAACTCAAAACTCAAAACTCAAAACTCAAAACTCAAAACTCAAAACTTGTTACTCCCCGCATTAAAGTACTATTTTGAATCCCTCGACACCAATGCGATTCCCCCGGACCGGCAAGCCGTTCTCGACCCGCTGACAGCTTATATCCGCGAAAAGCGGGCTGCCGGGCTGCCGGTCCGGCTGATCTTTATCTGTACCCATAATTCCCGGCGCAGTCATTTCGGGCAGGTATGGGCGCAGGTTGCCGCATCGTATTACGCGGTTACCGGCGTGATGTGTTATTCCGGCGGCACGGAAGCCACCGCCTGTAATCCGCGCACGGTGGCTGCGCTGGAGCGGGCCGGCATACGGTTGGCGGCGGCAACGGATGGTGAAAACCCGGAGTTTAGCTTGCTTTATGCGGAAGACGAGCCCCCCGTCCGGGCCTTTTCCAAGGTGTATGATCAGGCGCCGAACCCTGCTTCGGGCTTTGCGGCCGTAATGACCTGCTCGCAGGCGGAAGAAAATTGTCCGTACATACCCGGTGCGGAAAAACGCTTCCCGGTCATGTACGAAGATCCCAAAGTTGCGGATGGCCGGCCGGATGAAGCCACGGTGTACGATGCCCGATGCAGGCAGATCGCCGGAGAAATGCGGTATGTGTTTGGGAATGTTTAGAGGTGCAGTAAAATATATCCCCTTTGCTGCCTCGCGAACATAATAGCCACCGGCCCTCCCGCGTTTTCCGCCCAAACGATTTCCCATGCGCTATACCAGACTTGTTTTTCCCGCCCTGTTGTTGCTCACCGCAGCCGCTTGTTTCAACTACGGCAAATTCCTCTCCCAGGAACGCGGCATGCTCACCCGGGTGTCCCGTTCCAACCTGAAACCGGATCAAAAACTCGATTCCCTGCTGGCCTCCAGCATCCGGGTGATGGAAACGGCACTCAAGCCGATCAACCCCGTCAAAGGCGGTAAACTGGTGGGGCAGTACTACGACCAGAACCAGGCCGCTTTGGAGGCTATTATCGGCCAGGTGAACGGCGAGTTCAGCCGCATGAGCCTGCTCGATCAGGGCATTTTTACCGCCAGCGTGGTGCGCAAACCCTATGCCCGGAAATTCGCCGAGCTCTATCCGAAATTCAAAAAGAAATACAACCAGGTGAAAACAGCGGCCAAATTCATCGGCTTTTTCGCAAAAGCGTTTGGGAAAATGGGGAAACTGGTGGAGTTACTGGGGTGATGGTTTGCTTTCAAATCATATTTCCAGCTAAGGGCAATCATTGAATTCCCGGGGAAAGGTGCGTAAGCTTTGCGCAAAAATCGCGTCATGTTTCGCAGTTTTATAGTACTCGCCAGCCTCTTGTTTTTGATATCCTGCCAAAAGGAAGACAAAGGGATAAATGTTTCCGGTAAAGTGGTCGATGTTGTCACGCAACAGCCCGTCCAGGGCCTTCGTTTGGGCCCCTTTTCTTTGAAATGGGATTTCAATATCTATAATCCGGTACGGTCGTATTATGTTTTTACCGTTCCTACCGATGCCGGGGGGCGGTTTGCCTTTCAGGTCAGTCCCAAAGAGACCTATTACCTGGGCGCTGACAACATACCGGCAGCATATATTTCCGAGGCCAGTATTAACGGCAAACCATTTATATTGTATCAGGAAAACGGCACGGAATACTGGCATGGGCACATTGGGCTTTCCGATAATACCGAATACACCATCGAACTTTATCCCCGGACCTGGTGGCGTTTTGATATCCCGGAAGTTCCGGAATCATGGCAGGGCGACACCTTGTTTATCCGGTTGAACGACAGGGTGCTTTTTTCCGGTG
>CAYVDV010000086.1:5824-14438 GCA_964450465.1 uncultured Saprospiraceae bacterium | reverse complement strand
TTAACGGGTAAAACCTGCCGTTAACTCGTAAAAAAGCCGGCAAAATTCGCGGGCAGTTTTCATTTTATCAATCGACGCTCCAGCTCTTCCAGAGAAACGCCTTTGGTCTCGGGCATCATCTTCCATACGAAAAGCAGTTGCAGCACCATCATCAACGCAAAAAAGGCGAAAATGGGACCGCCGCCGAACATCCCTTCAAAATGCACGAAGTTGCCGGCGATCAGGGCGGCAAACACCCAGTGCGTACCGCTGCCCAGCGAGTTGCCGTATGCGCGCACCTCATTGGGGAATATTTCTGAAATAAACACCCAGATCACAGCGCCCTGACCGATAGCATGAGAGGCGATAAAAACAAACAAAAGTATCGGAACCGTGAGCCCGGTAAAGGTATCGGTGAAAAAGGCCCAGGATACCAGGGACAAGGATAAAATATAGCCCAAAGAACCGATATACATCAGAAAACGGCGGCCCTGCCGGTCAATCAGCGCCATGCCCACGAGCGTGAAGACCAGATTGACGACACCGATACCCACGGAGGATAACAGTGCCGACTCATCGCCCATGCCTGTCATATTGAAAATACGCGGGGCAAAGTAGATCACGGCATTGATGCCGGAAACCTGGTTGAAAAAGGCGAACAAAAAAGCCAGCAGGATCGGAAAATTATACCTGCCGGAGAAAAAATCCCGCATCCCGGATTTATGGTGCAGGTCCGTTGATTCAATCGCGGCCAGGTTTTCCTCCACGGTGGCGGGGTTAATGATCGCGAGGATCCGCCGGGCTTCCTCCATTGCCCCTCTGCGCAGGATCAGCCAGCGCGGGCTCTCCGGCACGAACAGGATCATGATGACGAAAGCGGCTGCCGGAAAACCCTCCACACCCAGCATCCAGCGCCAGGCATCCGCATTGGCCGTGCCGATCAGGTAATTGGAGAAAAAGGCGATCAGAATACCCAGCACAATATTGAACTGAAACAGCGCAGTGAGCCGTCCGCGGCGATCGGCCGGCGCAATCTCCGAAATATACATCGGCGCCACCACGGAAGATGCGCCAACGCCCAAACCGCCGATAAAGCGGAAAAACATCAGGGAATAGATCTCCGGAGCCAGGGCAGAACCCACGGCGGATACGAAATACAACACGGCCACCCAGATCAGCGACTTTTTACGACCCATCCGGTCGGCAGGGATCCCGCCGAACAAGGCTCCGATAATAGTCCCGTACAAGGCCATGGCGACCATTTGACCGATCATGGCGTCGCTTAAACCCCAAAGCTTTTGAATAGCCTGCTCTCCGCCGGAGATCACTGCCGTGTCGAAACCGAAAAGAAAACCGCCAAGCGCGACGGTGATGGACCAAAAGGTGAGCTTGCTGTTGTTTTGCATGGCATTTCGCTTGTTTTTCGTTTGTCAGAACAGGAAGAATTATCCCCTAGCGGAATCGCTCCGCCACTACCAGATCTTTACTGCCCGGGGTGTAAGCATAAAATCCTTCCCCGCTTTTTACACCCAGTTTTCCTGCTGTGACCATGTTGACCAACAGGGGGCAAGGGGCGTATTTCGGGTTGCCAAAGCCTTCGTGCAACACGCGCAGGATGGCCAGGCACACATCCAGCCCGATAAAATCGGCCAGTTGCAGCGGACCCATCGGATGCGCCATACCCAGTTTCATCACGGTATCGATGCCCTCAACGCCGCTTACGCCCTCGTACAGGGTGTAAATGGCCTCATTGATCATAGGCATCAGGATGCGGTTGGCAACGAAGCCCGGGTAGTCGTTCACCTCCACCGGCACTTTGCCGAGCCGGCGCGAAAGATCCATAATATCGTGAGTCACTGCGTCGGAGGTCGCGTATCCGCGGATCACTTCAACCAGTTTCATCACCGGAACAGGGTTCATAAAGTGCATGCCGATGACTTTATCCGGCCGTTTGGTGGCCGCTGCGATCCGGGTAATGCTGATGCTGCTGGTATTGGTGGCCAGTACCGCTCCGGCAGGAGAAAACTGGTCGAGATCGGTGAAGATCTTTAGTTTAAGCCCTATGTTCTCCGTTGCCGCTTCCACGACCAGGTCGGCATTGGAAACCCCTTCTTTCATGTCGGTCATGGGATGGATACGTTGAAGCGTCGCTGCCTTTTCGGCCTCCGTCAGGCCCCCCTTGGCAATCTGACGGTCCAGATTTTTACCGATCGTCACCAGGGCCTTGTCCAATACGGCCGATACGACGTCTACCAGGGTTACGTTAAACCCGTTTTGGGCGAATACATGGGCGATCCCATTTCCCATGGTGCCGCCGCCGATAACTGTGATATTTTGCATGATATAACTTGGGTTGCTGATTTGAAAAATTGGAAGGTGGAGGGTTGCCGGTTGGAGGGTTGCAAAGGTAATATTTTGTTTGGGGCGCACCAGGTGTCAAATTACACCTGACGGGCCCCGACCCTCTACGCGCCGAATAGTTTATTCCACAATCCGCCTTTTTTGGCGTTCCGTGCTTTTTCCAGGAATTCCAGGGCGGTCGTCTGTTCGGGGTCGCTTTGCAGGGCGCGTTCGCAAAACTGAACAGCTTCTGCATATTGCTCGTTTTCAAAGGCAATGACGCCGAGTATGGCGTATGCTTCCGCCAGATCGGGGTTTTGCTTACAGGCTTCTGAAAGATATTCTACGGCCTTTCGGGCTTCGCCCTGCGATTTAGCCACCAGCCCGAGAAAGTACCAGCCGTATGCGTATTGCGGAGCCTGTCGGACGGCTTCCCGGAAGTCGGCCTCCGCCGGGGTGTAATCATCCTGAAAATAATAGGCGATACCGCGCACGGTTTGCATTTCGGGCTGCCCGGGGTCGAGTTCGAGGGCACGGGTAAGGGTCTCGATAGCAGCCGGATACTGCCCTAAATGGTACTGGCACAGGCCGTAACTACCCCAATAGGAGGCGTTTTCAGGATCAGCCTTAAGCGCTGTTTTCAAGTCGGCCATAGAACCCGCATAATCTCCCGTATGCACCCGGCATACCCCGCGCAATCCGCTGGCGGTATCGCCTTGAAAATGCTGTTGAATGCACATATCCAGGTCTTCCACGGCCTGGGCGTAAGCGCCCTGGTGCATGGCTGCCAGGGCCCGGTTGAAGCGGGCGGTGAGCAGAGCGGGATCCGCTACGAGGGCTGCGTTAAAATCGTTGTAGGCCCGCTCATAATCCGACTGTTGTGCCATCCGGATATTGCCGCGGTTGTTCAGGGCCTGGGCCAGTTTGGGGTTGAGCTGGATGGCGGTTGTGTACCAGTGCAGGGCTTCGTCCCAAAGACCCAGGTTTTCATACAGTTCGGCCAGGTATTGTTTGGCTTCCCAGGAGTTGGGATGATGCTCAGCAAAAGCGGTTAAGTCGCTCATCGCGCCGGCATAATCGCCGGTTTGCATTTTACTGTAGCCGGTTTGCAACAGATCGGGCGCCTCCCCTGCCCCGGCGGAAGCCACCGGCTGCGGCGCCCCGCTATCGGTCAGCGAAAGGCCAGCCGCCGGTACAGCGGCAGTTTGCCGGGCCTGCAGGGTTTTCGAGGCCACGGTGATCAGGCGCAACGTGGAATAACTGATATTGCTGAAGGCAATGGAATACTCCTTGTAATCGATCAGGTTGAGCCTGCTCTGCTGCTGGCACATGTTCATTTGCTGCTGTAAAGCATACGCCTCATCCACCAGATCGGGATCCACATCGGATAAAAGTACGGACAGCTCTGCCAACGCCTCCTCCGTTTCACTGTTCCGGATCCGGTCTTTCAATTCCTGCAAGGTTTGCAATAACTCCATGAATTGCTCTATTGATTTATTATTATGTCCCCCAATAACTCTAATGACTCCAATGACTCTAAATGACTCTAATGACCCCAATGACTCTAAATGACTCTAATGACCTCAATGACTCTAATGACTCTAAATGACTCTAAATGACCTCAATAACCCAAACAACCCGTTTAATGCGCCAACGCCTGTGCCGGCAGTGGTTGCCGCGCGCCGCCGGCGATGGCATACGACAGGCGCAGACCGGCTGCGCCGCCGCTGTTGAAGTAGCGCAAGTCCAGTTTGTGCCAGCCTTGCTGCAGGAAGGCGTAGCCGTTTTTTTCCACCATGCCGTGGTCGCCGTCGTTATCCACGATCAGTTGCCCGTCGAGGGAAAGTTGGCTGCCATCGTCGGACTCGAGGAAAAACTGATAGCCGTAGGTCTGCGGAACGTAAAAATAACCACTCCAGATCATACCGCATTTGTCGGTCAGGCACAAGGGGTCAAGCTCGATTGCAGGCACCAGCGCTTTTTTTTGTGAAATGCCGAATTGCAGACTTCGCATATTGTATTGGTCCGCTTTGAGTAGTTCCATATTCAGACCCGGGTCGGGTTTGCGGAACATCGACAGACTGGGCATAAGGGTGTAGCGTTTTACGGTTGCAGAGTCTTCCTTGCTGGCCATCAGACCCGATTTGAATGCCCGGGCCCGGATCGTGCGCGGTTCACTCAGGGTAGCGGGCTGTGTGAATGCTGCCGATTTCTCGGTTGGTACCGAACCGTCGATGGTGTAGCGAATGTCGGCCCCGGGCGTGGGGCAGGACATGGTGATGATCGGCTGCATGGTTTGCGGATCGTATTTAACCTGCACATCCGGCTTGGCCACAAAAGCGCCGTAGTTGCTTATCTTAATGGCATAGGCATACGCCGACTTGAGCAAGCCGGGGTCGAAGCCCGGCAGGTACACGACCGTGTTATTGCCCACCACTTCCGTGCGAAGACGTTGTTGGGTGGACAGGAAACTGACCTCGGAGTTTTTGGGCAACTGGATATTTTTCAACACCAGGCGGTTGTCGGAGGGATATTTGGGAATAATGGCAAACAAGGTATTGCTGGCCGGTTTGTAGGTAAAAAAGACCTCTTTGACGGCATAGCCCGGATCCGGGTCCACCGTCTGTTTCAGGAGCAGATCGCCCGATGTTTTCCAGCCGTCCATCTTTTCCGCCGGAACCTCGCGGTTGCCCTCGCTCCACTGACTGGGCACGCGCCAGCGCCGGGTGCCGTAAATAGCCTCACCGTTCACGTCCAGCCATTTGCCCATTTCCAGGAGGCGTTCCTGCATGATAGGCGGTATCTTGCCATGGCCGTCGGGACCGATATCGAGCAGGAAGTTGCCGCCCCGCGAAACCTTGTCGATCAGGTGCAGGATCAGGGTCTGGGCGGAATTATAATCCGCGGCGTCTTCTACCCGGTTGTAGCCATAGGAGAAGCCCATGCCGCGGCTTTCCTCCCAGGGGTGGTCTTCAAAGTCGAGATCGGGTTGGTATTCGGGAGTGTACACGCCGCCGTGTTTGAAGCGTACGCCGCTGCCCCAGCGGTCATTAACCACCACCTGCTCGCGCACGGGGCTTTGGTTATACAACCAGGCGAGAAACTGCGGCGACTGCCAGGTCTCCGGAGTGTCATCCCAGTCACCGTCGGCCCACACCACCCAGGGTTGGTAACGGTTCACCAGGTCGTAGAGCTGGGGCATGGCGTGATCGTTGGCATAGCGCCGATGATCGAAGCGCCAAAGCGGATTGAACCATTCATATAACGAATAATACAGGCCCGGTTTCACCGAAGTCTTGCGCAAGGCCGTAAACAGATCGCCTACAAGGTCGCGTTTGGGCCCGGCGGTGACCGAGTTCCAGGGGAAACCCCAGGTGCGGTCCGACTGGGCGCTGGGCCACAGGCAAAAGCCGTCGTGGTGTTTGGAGGTGAGCACCACGTAGCGGGCGCCGGCCTTTTCAAACAGTTTGGCCCATTCGTCGGGCTCAAACAGCTCGGCGTGAAAATCGCCCGCCAGATCGTAATAGCTGCGCTCGCCGTAGTTGATGCGGTGATAGTCCCGGACTTTCCCTTCATGGGAATTGTTTTCCAGCGAATATTGATACCACTCGGCGTAATTGCCTTTGACCGTATAGGCCGGAACGGAATAAACGCCCCAGTGGATAAAGATCCCGAACTTGGCATCCTGCCACCAGTCAGGGGTCGGGCGCGCATCGAGGGAGGACCAGTCAGGC
The DNA here is from genome assembly GCA_964450465.1 of uncultured Saprospiraceae bacterium. GTDB lineage: Bacteria > Bacteroidota > Bacteroidia > Chitinophagales > Saprospiraceae > M3007. The sequence continues at coordinate 8,385 of CAYVDV010000086.1, read as the reverse complement.
TGATAAGTTTGGGAATAAGCCGTGACACAGGTCAGCGCAAATACAAAAAGGATAATCCGTCGGTTCATGGTACTGGATTTAATTGGTTTGAATTTGGACAAATGTAGTGCGCCCGGCGGGCTTAATAAAAAATTTACCCGCTTCTTCTTGTTCCCCCCGAACATTCGCCTTAGGTTTGCATCGTATCAGTACATCAATACGCACAAATAATACACCTTCAGAACACCGAAATAATCCAGACGGACACTGCTTTTGAAAAGCATACGGACATACTGTTGTGCAGTGATGTGCCTGGCAAAAACAAAAAACGACACCACGAAGGAGCTTCTGCGATCAGGAGCTCCTTTTTTTGTGTACAACCTGCAACTTTGCGGGACGCCCGCCATGAGAGGCACTGTGGTTATGGACTATTATCTGATCTACAAGCCGTATGGCATGCTCTCCCAATTCACCCGGGAGGCGCCCGGCCAGGAGACCCTGGCCGATCTGGATTTTGTTTTTCCCAAAGATGTATATCCGGTCGGGCGACTGGATGCCGACAGCGAGGGTTTATTGTTACTGACCAACGACACTGCCCTGAACGCACGGTTGCTGTCGCCGGAGCAGGGACACACCCGGACTTATTGGGTGCAGGTAGAGGGTATCCCCAGCGAAGAGGCACTGGATCGCTTGCGTAAAGGCGTGGAGATCCGGATCAAGGGGAAAAGACACACCACCCGCCCGGCGGAGGCACACCGGCTGCCCGCCCCCCCTGACCTGCCGGAGCGCAATCCGCCCGTGCGTTTTCGCAAGACCGTGCCGGACAGCTGGCTGGAGTTGACACTGACGGAAGGTAAAAACCGGCAAGTGCGGCGCATGTGCGCAGCCGCTGGGTATCCGGTACTGCGTCTTGTACGGGTAAAGATCGGGACAATGGCATTAGGCGACCTGCAACCGGGCGAGGTACGCCGCTTGCAAAAAATTGCGCTTTGAGTGCGCTATTTTTCTTCCAGTAATTGCCGGATCTGCTGCAGCAGCCACCTTCTTTCTGACATCGGGACTTCGTTTTCCACATCCGAGAGCAACTGCCGGAGTTTTTCCTTGTCCGGCTTAGGTTCGCAACGGAGCCGGTTCAGTCGAAGTCCGAAATTGGCCAGATTCCGGTTTTGGGCAATCATAACCTTCCCGAGATAGTGCTCCCTGCTTACGGTTACCTTCAGGTTGTTCAGGAGGTCTTCCACCCGCTCAGCCTCTTCCAGGCCATACGCATAAAAGATTTTGATTTCCAGTGCTTTACCAAAGTATTTATAATACGCTTCGGTAACCGGGGATTGGACGATGATTTTCCGGGCCTCGTCATATTTCCCTATCTCGTAATAATAAAATGCCAAACCAAACTGGTAATATTCTTCAGAGGGATGCCGGCCGGTAATCCGGTTCCGGTAGTTCTCCAAAAACTGCTCCGCCAGTTCATATTCCCTGTTGTACACCGCCATTTTCAGGAGGCTGAGAAAATCCACGCACGTTATGGTCTCGTCAGGCTTCTGCCGCTCCGGCAAAAGCCGGCGGTGAAAGAGTTCAATGGCTAGCTCCCGGTAGGGTTTAAGCCTCATCCACTTCATGCAAAAGTTATAGGCCAGGGACTCGTAGTATCTGAGGTAAAACAGGGAAAGGCTTTTCTCGTATTTCCGGAACAAGTCCATAAAGGACGCAAATGCCTGTTCGGCCTGTTCCTCTTTGTAATAAAACAAGTCGAGCGCTTTGCGTCCGAGTTGGACAACCGGATCCTGAAAAAAGGGTTTGTCGGCCCATTGGTCAATTTCAGCCAGGAAGGCCTCTTCCTCGCCATCCGCCAGTATCGGCGTCATACTATGCAGGTTGAACAACGCTAAAAGCAGGGTAAGGCGTTTTACCAGAAAAAAGTGGTCCAGTGCCTGTATTGACTCCATAAAACCAACGTCACCTTTAAGTTCGACTTGTAAAACCCGGTAAAGCTGCTTCGCATCTGCGGCTTCTTTTATATGCCAATAATCCCATTCGTCATTGGAATTTTTTCCGGGAGTCAATTGTTCCAGTTTCTGGAAATACTTTTTGGCTAATTCAGGTACACCTTTTTCCGAAAAATACCGAAGCAGGCGAGTATTATTCCCGATCTCGCGCTCCTGCCGGAGGCCAATTTCCGCGATGATGAACTGACGGACCACCTTCATGGCAGAAGAGCCGAGATTATGGACGGTTTGCTCCACGAAAGCCCCACTCCCGAAAATCTGTTTGTGTATTGCTTGTGGCATCAACCTTTCTACAGCAGCATCGCCTTTTGAAAGCGCCTTTAAAATCAGATCAATGAGCTGCCCTTCCTTTTCAGGGACCTTTCCCTGGAAGAAATAGGGCGATTGGACAAACCACTTTAGTTTTTTTTTCTCTTCCGGCGTCAACAGCCGCAGTGTGGCAAGCAGTTCATTATGGAGCATACAGATGTCTAGTTTCAGTAAATTCTGATTAAAAACCTCAAAAATTGTAATTGCGGGGGTGCACTTTGTACAAATAGTTTTGGCTTGTAAAAACAAAGATATTACAAGATG
>CAYVDV010000086.1:0-5724 GCA_964450465.1 uncultured Saprospiraceae bacterium | reverse complement strand
TACCCGGATTTTCAATTAAAATCGCCAAAAATTGTAACTGACAATGTGGTGTTTGCCCCGCCATCTTTGTCCCAGAAACCGGGAGACAATAAGAAACGCAGTGTTAATTCCCTTAAATCCATTCGCCAAAAGTCCACTCCTCCTACCATTTGAAAAGCCCCGTGCGAAAGCCGCTCCAGAATGGCAGAAATATAACCAGCCGGCGGGTCGCCTTTGGCCATCCGCCGGACAGAAACCTGAAAAGTGTGTTTGCGGCTAATAAACAAACCAGTGGGGCTTTGCAGGGAGCAACCGTTAAAAAATACTCTGCAGTGTAACCATAAAACACCAGGAGTGCAGCCGCACTCCGCCGCCAATTTGAAAACGAATACGATAGCCGGGAGGATTCTTTCCTCTCGGCTTTTGTATTTCCGGAAGATCCGGTCAACCCGGCATTTTCCCGAACCGCGTTTCCAGCACCTGCCGGCGATATTCGAAAATACCCTCCAGTTGCCGGCGCACGAAAATACCGTGCGCCAATACCCCCAACCAGCCCAAGGGCAACTTGTAGTGCACCAGATCGGTCATTTCCACACCTCCGTCCACCGGTTTGAAATGGTGTTGGTGGTGCCACAGCGCATAGGGGCCCACGCGCTGCTCATCCACAAAGAAGGAGCCCTCCTGCACATGCGTGATCTCCGTCATCCAGAACAAGGGAATGCCGAACAATGGGCTGACGGTGTAGGTTATGATCTGACCGGGGTACATGGCGCCCAGCCATTCCGGATCGGACTGGATATGGAACCCCATGTAGGACGGGGTAATCTCCTTTAAATTCGCCGGAGCAGAAAAAAACGCCCACGCATCTTCGGGCGAAATAGGTAAGCGCTGGGTGCGCTTCAAGGTATAAACAGCCATTCGCTTTTTTTGGTCAGCAGAACAGCCGGAATGCCAAATGGTTTTCCGGGGAAGTAGAGAATCGCAAAAGCGTACCTGGGTAACGCATTGTTTTTCACTGCAAAGGGACCAACACGACTCATCCCAAATTTATGGCTTTGCACTTGTAGAGAATTTTCCCGCAGATCGCCGCAGAAAAAAAACGCAGATGCTCGCAGAAAAAGCGGGAAGTAATCCCTTATTGTTATAAACCACAAGGGAATTACGCGAGAATCTGTATCTCCGCGAGAACCTGCGGGAAATACGCTAAAAGTCGGACAAAAACTCGGGATGATCCATGTTGGCGCCTTTGCGATGAAACGTTTGATGCGGTTTAAATAGCCTTTTGAAACCGCTACTGGGCACTACATATTCTCGGGAATGAATTTATCGAGATCATCCGGATATTCCTTTTTATACTCATATCGCAAAATATCATAGGTCGTCACAATTCCCAGCAATTCCTTTTTGTCGTTAACAATGGGTACCGCATGGAAAAGGTGCGCCATCAACACCTCGGCAGCGGCGCCGATATGCTGATCCGGATCCAGCGTAGCCAAATGGGTAGTCATAATCTCACTTACGCGCATATCCTGGTAGGCCACTGCAGAAAGGCCAAGTTTGAATAAATCCCAGGAAGTAAGCAGTCCAACCAGTTTTTTCCCATCGATAATGGGGATATGGTGAACTCTTTTGGTCATAAAAATCTCCCGGGCATCCCCCAGCGTGTTACCTGGGGAAAGCGTGACGACATCCGGGGTCATAATCGTGTGTACGGCTTCGTTCATCATAGGCCAAATGCAATTTTAAAACGGCAGTGCAAAAAAGATTCGTGTGTAAAATATCTCCGCCCGAAAGTAGAGGGCTTCCGCTGATTCTCCAAAAAAAGTTCGCGTAGCCTTGAGAAATTAACGCTTTTTGCGCTCAACGGCCCAGTTCCCGTGCACGCTCGAGCGCTGCCCGGGCTCCGGCTACAATGTCTTCATGCAGCGCCGTGGCGCGAAAAACCTGCAAGGCCGCCTCGGTCGTGCCGCCTTTGCTCGCTACTTTCCCGATCCAGGACTCGCAGGACAGGTCCGCCTTGTTGTACAGGTCCACTGCCCCGGTAAAGGTTTGTCCCACCAGCAATTCGGCCTCGGAGTCGCTGAACCCCATCTGCCGCGCCGCTTCGATCATGGCATTCATAAAGTAATAGACGTAGGCCGGCCCCGAGCCCGAAATAGCCGTAGCTGCATCAATCATGTCTTCCCGCTCCACATACAGGGTCTTACCCGTGGTGTTGATCAGGTTTTGTACCATGACCAGCTCGATCCGGGTCACTTCGTCCGTACTGGTAAATGCTGTCACGCCGGAGCCAATCTGCGCCGGCAGGTTGGGCATGGCCCGAACAATCTTGTTTACCCCAAGTGCCGCCGCAATAGTGGCCATACGAATGCCGGCCATGATGCTCAGAAATACCTGCCCGGGTTCTACCAGATCCCGTATTTCCGAAAAAAGCCGGGCAGAGTCCTGCGGTTTCACCGCAAAAATGACCAGATCGGCCTCCTTCGCACAAAGCCGGGGATCGCTGTAAAAGCGCCCTTCGTGGGTTTGGCTGAGTTGGTTTGCTTTTTCATAAGTCCGGCACAACACCATCAGGTTGTCCGGGGTGACAATCCGGCTGCGCAGGAAACTTTGGGCATAAGTAAGCCCCATGTTTCCTCCGCCAATGATCAGGATATTCATTCAGCGAAATTAAGTATGGTAAATATCAGTGGTCTATTGTATCATTATTTTCAAACGGCGGACCTGTTTTGCGTCCGACAATTCCAGTATATAAACCCCTCTGGGCAATTGCGACAGCGATACCGGGAGGCGTAGCGGCCCGGAAGGCGCTTCCATCTGCCGGGTCAGTACCGCAAGCCCCTCGGTATTCCAGACGGTCATCCGCAGCAAGCCCCCTGCAAATGCAGCCCATTCGAGCTGAAATTCCCCGCTGCCGGGATTCGGAAAAAGACGGACCTCATTCCGGCTAACCTGCTCCGGCGCCGATACCAGGGTAGAATCGACGACTGCCGTAACCGGTACCCGTTCGCTCAGGCATTCCCGGCCGGGCAGGTCAACTTCCCAATTGTAAAAATAATAATACCGGTCGATACCAAAGTTAGAGGACTTGATGCTGAGGTAACCCGGAACCTCGTAGGGATAAGCCACGTTCTGATCGCTGCGGCGCAACTGCGGCCCTGCCGTATTCAAGGACTGTTGATTAACCACCGGGTCCGTAGTCAATTCCAGATCCGTACCTGCCGGAACATCCAGATTCAGGTTGATCACCGAGATCCCGACAGGAATATTGACCGTGGCACTGGCAAGCACGGTAGCATTGGCATCGCGCAGGTCGATTTTGCGCATTCCGGCCTTATTGGTGTACACCTTCACGCTTTTCAGGCGAAACGGGGAAAAACAGTCGAAGATAACGGAGCCGTTGGTGGATTGTCCGGCAAAATTGGAGCCGGCGTGACTGGTCATGCCGGTAAACACATTGGGAGAATCGTAGATAGCGTTGTTAGCCACCCAGTAAGTTGTGGAGGCCGCTAGTGGCGGAGTTTGAAAGGGATTACCGGTATAAAGCAGATTCCCAGCCGCCGGAGCATCGTACCAAAGCAACTGATCGCCCGAGGCCGTCAAGGTGGCCGGGGTATTCAGCGCCACCGTATCGGCCACCGGAACGGGTAACGGGGCGTCCAGTATGGTTATGGTCACCGGCGCCGAGCTAAACTGCGCGCACTGCCCCTGGGTTACGACAAAATAGGAGCCCGCCAGGCTCACCTCAATGGAAGCCGAGGTTTCGCCCGTACTCCAGGCGTAGCTGCTGGCCGGCGAAGCAGTTAGAACAGCCGTGCCCCCGGCACAAAATGTCGTGTCACCGGCAACGCTGATCAGGGGTGTTTCAACCGGATCGACCACTACGAAAACCACATTCGACACTGCCGTGCAGCCCTCAGACGTAGTTACCGTAACTGCATACGGACCGGCTTGGCTGGCTGCTATCGCCTGTTCCGTACTTCCCGTATTCCATAGGTAGGATGTATATTGATCCGGCGCAGTGATCTGCACGCTATCGCCCGAACAAAAAACCGTACTGCCACCGGCAACCAGCTCTACCGGAGGAATAATACAGGTTCCCTCTACCATGGTGAGATACTGATCAGGGGCCGGCGACTGCAACACTTCGACCCTTCCGGAGGGCCAGTGCACGGAGACAGAGTCAATCGCAGTCACTTGCCCCAGGCCAAAATGGACCTGTATGGAATTCATGATCCCGTAGCTTTCGCCGGAGCGTACTTCGCGTACCTGGACACCCAGGGCACTGTACAGGAATATTTTGGTACCAACGGCACTTCGATTGCTTTGCACACCGCGCAAGTTCAATCCGAAGTAGTGGTTATCGTTGCCATCGTTGAGCCACAGGGCATCGGGTCTGGTGCTGGGGTCTGTAAAAATATCGGCGTAACCGGCGTAAATATCCTGAAAACCGTCGTGGTTCAGGTCGCCCAGGGCAAAAGACTCCATAGGCTGGTTATCGAGGATAGCGACGGAAGTAAAGGTTTTATTCCCGTTGTTATGGAACAGGTAATGCTGTGAGCCCGCCACGAGAATATCCACAAAGCCGTCATTGTCAAAATCGCGGAACACACCCTGGATAGGCAGTCCGGTAATCGCGTTGAACAGGCCGCTTTGCGCCGTAATATCGGTAAAATGCCCGGCGCCGTCGTTTTCCAGGATCTGGCTCGACACATCGTGGTTGGTCACGAAACAATCAAAGTCGCCGTCGTTGTCGATGTCGCCGAAATCCGCCGTCCAGCTCTGGGCGCCAATGCGGAGATTGGCGGTATTGGCGGTGTCCTGGGTAAACGTACCGTCGCCGTTGTTCCGGAAGAATTGGTTGATGCGCCGGCCATCTTTGGGGTCGTTGACGCCCTGCCGGCATTTGGCGATATAAAGGTCAAGGTCGCCGTCGTTGTCCACGTCACTCCACACCGAGCCGTAGTTACCCGAATCGTCGGACGGGGGTAGCGTGCGAAGGTCGATGGTTTGAGGGGCATAAACGAGGTGGCCGAGGCTGTCGTTGATGAATATGCGCGCTTCCGCATCGTCGTGGCACACAAAGGCATCAAGCCAGCCGTCGTTGTTGATATCGACCAGGTTGACGCCCTGGCCAAAGGTTTCGGGGCCGTTGATCGTGGCAATGGAAAATGCCGATCCGGTCGAATCCGCATAGGCGACTTTGATGCCGTCGTAGTATCCGACCGTGAGCACATCCGGCATGCCGTTGTTGTCGATATCGGCCGCGCACATGCCCCATTGGCTGCCGTTGGGAACTTCGCCGATAGCGCGATGTGTAAACGGATAGCCCGGAGCAGTCTGGTATTCAATGGCCAGGCGAAAGCCCTGGTCCATCCGCGCGATATCGTCGCGGCCGTCGCCGTTCATATCGAGCACGGCGATAGCGACACCGCTGTAATGTTTCGCGGGACTGAGCAGATCGGTCCGTTTGGTGAAGCTCGTCTGGGCAAATGCAGATACGGAAAAACAGCAAAGAAGAACCAGGAACAGGCGCCGGTGGGTCATGAGCAGGGAAGCTGAAGGGTGGAACAGATGAGGACGCAAGGTAAGCGAATGACTTGCTCAAGGGCCGGGTGGAAATAGATCTTCGCCAATGCCGGACAAAGTACTCCCCTACCCCAATGTCATTGAATCAAGCCAATTCGAGCGCATTTCCCTTTTCAAATTTTTCTTTTCAAATTTCAAATTTGACTTAAAAAGGGA
>CAYVDV010000085.1:12566-14479 GCA_964450465.1 uncultured Saprospiraceae bacterium | reverse complement strand
CCGCAAAAAACTGGGGCTCCCGGAGGAAAGCAACCTTACCGAGTTTATCATGGGCTACTGATTTGCGCTTCTATTTTGCTTCTTGTACGCTATTTATCGCCTGCTTCCCGCCTTTTTTTGCCGGTTTGGGGCATGGCGTAGTAGTGGTGAGGTGTTATTTTAATTAAAAATGCTTAATATTCCCTAATTTCATGCTGGAAAAAGTCTGATGGAACCAATTATACTCTAAATCTTTAAAACAAGGAGAATCTACCCTCTGTGGCATCGCACCGGCTTATGTTGAACTGTTATCGTAGTGTGGCAACCTTTATCGCGGTTGCGCTTGCTCCCGTTTTTATAGATGCTCAAATACCCTCAGCGCCGGAAGACGTACGCGCTACCGGCTACGAAGCCCATATCGAACTCAGCTGGAAAGTAAGTACCGCCTCCAATGTCGGCAGCTATCAGATCTTTCGCTCTACCGACGGGGGGCAAAACTATTCCCTGTTTAAAACGGTAAATAAAACAACCGGCATTATCCTGGACTGGACTGCCGACGAAGGACCGGCGCTGACCCGGCACTACCGGCTCAAAACAGTGGCCACCAACGGACAGACCAGCGACTTTTCACCTGTCGTGGAAGCGCAAACCAAGGCGATGAGCGACGACGAGTTGCTGGAAATGGTGCAACGATACAGTTTTCGCTATTTCTGGGATTATGGCCACCCGGCAAGTGGTATGGCGCGGGAGCGGAACAACGGAAATGACGATATCGTAACCACGGGAGGGACCGGCTTCGGCATCATGGCGCTGATCGTTGGCGCCGAACGCGGCTGGGTGACCCGCGATGCTGCGCTGAACCGCCTCGTGCAGATTGCTTCCTTCCTGCAGTTTGCCGACCGTTTTCACGGTGTCTTTCCGCACTGGATGAACGGCAAAACCGGCAACGTCATCCCTTTCAGTCAATACGACGACGGGGCTGATCTCGTGGAGACTGCATTTCTCATGCAGGGACTTCTCGCCGCACGGCAGTATTTCAATAAAGATACGCCGCTGGAAAAAGCCCTGCGCGACGTCATCACCGGGCTTTGGGAAGCGGTGGAATGGGACTGGTTCCGGAGAAACGGCGGTCCGGTGTTGTACTGGCACTGGTCGCCGAATCACGATTGGATCATGAATTTCCAATTGAAGGGTTTCTTTGAAGCACAGATTGTGTATATCCTGGCAGCCGCCTCTCCTACGCACCCGGTACCCGGCAGTTTGTATCAAAGCGGCTGGACGGCCAACCCGGGCTATTGCTCTACCTCTATTTTGTACGGATACCGCTACTATTGCGGCGGATATGGCGGCGGCCCGCTTTTCTTTGCCCATTATTCTTACCTGGGTTTTGACCCCCGCCTTTGGAAGGATGCCTGCTGCAATTACTTCATTCGGAATCGCAATCATGCGCTGATCCAGTGGGAATACGCCAGGTCCAATCCGAAAAACCACACCGGCTACGGGGAAAATTGCTGGGGACTTACTTCCTGCGACGGCCCGAACGGCTATGCCGCTCACGACATTATTTCCTCCAACGATAACGGCACCATTGCGCCTACGGCTGCCCTGAGTTCCATGCCTTACACACCGGATCAAAGCATGGCGGCATTGCGATACTTCTACCGGGAACTGGGCGAAAACCTGCTGGGTATTTATGGATTTTATGATGCCTTCAACCAGAACCAGAACTGGTTTGCCAACTCCTACCTGGCTATCGACCAGGGCCCGATCGTCGGCATGATCGAAAACTACCGCACCGGGTTGTTGTGGAACCTCTTTATGCAGAATCTGGAAATTGAACCGGCCCTGCTGGCCTGCGGTTTTCAACCCGACAATACCCTGGGCGCCGGCGCCGGGCCCCTCGATTGGGTAGGGGTGGAGGTTTATCCCAATCC